>JAKALX010000017.1 GCA_021823905.1 Chloroflexota bacterium
ACCCAACCAAGATCACCCAAGCCCTCGTCAAGCGACTCGAGAAGCTCGGTTTCACCGTCACCATCGAACAGAAGACAGCCGCATAACGGGAGAGACTTTCTGAACAATGACGGCTTCGCGCGACGCCGCGCCTCTGCTCCTCTGCTCCTCTGCTCCCCTGCTCCTCTGCTCCTCAGCCCCTCCACTCCTCTGCCCCTCTGCGCCTCTGCTCCCCCGCTCCTCGGCCCCTCTGCTCCCCGGCTCCCCCGCGCCTCTGCTCCTCCGCTCCTCCGCTCCCTCGCCCCCTACGCCGCATCCACCAGGCTCGCCCACAAGCGGCCGAGCCACTCGTGGATCGCGGTGGTCGAGCGCTCGAGCGCGAACACCGAAGGCACCAGGCCGCCCCAGCCGCGGCCGGCGCCGCCGAGTGCTACCCGCGCGGGCGCCGCGATCGCGTCGAGGCCGGCGTGGGCCGCGAGCTGCATCGCGCGCGGCATGTGCTCGGCCGAGGTCACGATCACCACCTTTTGCGTCCCCACCAGCTTCCGCAGCGCGGCAATCTCGTCCGCGGTGTCGCGCGTGGTGTCGAACCGCACGATCCGCGAAGCATCGACTCCGAGCGAAACCGCCGCCTGGGCCATCACCTCCGCCGTCGACGGCTCTCCCGGCTCACCCCACCCCGATACCACGAGCCGGGCGCCAGGCGCCAACCGCAGCACGCGGACCCCCTCGACCAGCCGCTCGAGGCCAGCGACTTGCAACCAGCCCGTCGGCGGGCGGCCGGGGACCCATTCGCTCCCTCCGCCGAGCACGATCACCGCCGCCACGCCGCTGAGCGGCGCCGCCGGCATCAGCGGGTGGTACCTCCGCTCCAGCGGCGCGCTCAGCGCACCGGCGACCACGCCCATGCTAAACACCACGAGTGCCGCCACCCCTGCCAACGCCACCGCAAACCCCAGCCCGCGCCGCCGCGCGCGCCCGAGCAGCAACCCGGCCAAGAGCAGCACGAGCGACCCGCCCAGCGGGGTGAGAAACCACTCCAGGATCTTCTTGACCTCGTAGCCCATCGCTCCCCCACTCGCCGACGGCGTTCCTTGTCATCGTACGTCAACCGGGCGCACGGCTTGACGCCCGCCTTCGCAACCATGACCGGTCACCCCCCTGTTCGGCGACCTCGCCCGGAGCGCCGTCGTCACCGGCCGTGTCGTTGCCTGTGTGTCGTTGCTTGTGTGTTGGTAGTAAGGCACGTAGCCACGCCGCAGGCGGGGCGGAGTGCCGTGTCATTCCGCGCCCCGAGCGCCGTCAGTGCCGGTCGTGTCGTTGCCTGTGTGTTGGTAGTAAGGCACGTAGCCACGCCGCAGGCGAGGCGGAGTGCCGTGTCACTCCGCGCCACGAGTGCCGTCGTCGTTCCGAGCGCCCTCGTCGCCGGTCGTGTCGTTGCTTGTGTGTTGGTAGTAAGGCACGCAGCCACGCCGCAGGCGGGGCGGAGTGCCGTGTCCCTCCGCGCCGCGAGTGCCGTCGTCGTCCCGAGCGCTCTCGTCGCCGGTCGTGTCGTTGCCTGTGTGTTGGTAGTAAGGCACGCAGCCACGCCGCAGGCGGGGCGGAGTGCCGTGTCCCTCCGCGCCACGAGCGCTCCCCACCAACGGCGGGCGCCCACCTACCGTCCGCACTTGCTTCGCCACGAACGACAGTCCGCTTCGCTTCGTGCCTTACTACCAACACACAGACCGCCTCGAACCGCCAATCGGTTCTCTGCCCCTTACTTCTCGGCAGCTCCGCCCCGCTTCCAAGTTCCGCCCAAAGACACCTCGATCCGCCCCTGCCGTGATCTCCGGGAGGCCGGATCACGGCGGGAAGCGGCTCGTGGGTGGTCAGGCGACCAACCGGCACGCCTACAGGCTACAGGCGACGAACACCTGGATCAGAACAGGCAGAAGCCCATGCGCGGCGGTCACGTGACTGGTGGGTGGAGGCCACTTGACCGGCGTGTGGCGGCCACGCGGCTCATCGGTGCCGGCGATGTGGCCCCTGGGCGGCCGGCTGGGTGGCCCGTGGCCGGCGGGGCCGCATTGGCGGCTCGCGGTTGAGACAGGCGACTCGGCCTCACCGTTTGGGGTCGGCCGTCCGCCGCGATCAAACCGGCTGTGTAGACTTCTGTACGGGCTCCTCGCCACCAGGAATGTCCGTCACGGTGGTCGCGACCGCAGGTGCGGTGTGTGTCGTCCCGTTGCTTGGCGAGTAGCTCGGCACCAGGCGGCGGAGCAGTTCCACGCAACGCGCCCCATCCTCTTGCCGGGCCGCGTCTTCGAGCTCGAGGAGTGCTGGCCCGAGGCGCTCGGATACCCGGCCGTTGCGCGCGACGAAGATCTTCCGCGCCACCTGCGACGAGCCCTCCTCTTCTTCAGTCAGCAGTTCCTCGAACAGCTTCTCCCCAGGCCGCAGGCCCGTGAATTCAATCGGAATGTCGATCTCTGGAACCAGCCCCACCATCGTGATCATGTGTTTCGCCAGATCGATAATGCGGATCTGCTCGCCCATGTCCAGCACGCACAGCTCGCCGAAATTGCCGTAGGCCGCCCGCAATACCAATCCCACCGCCTCGTCGATCGTCATGAAGTACCTGCGCACTTCAGGGTGCGTCACGGTGACCGGACCGCCCGCGGCAATTTGCTCGCGGAAGAGCGGCACCACCGACCCCGACGATCCCAGGACGTTGCCGAACCTCACCGCGCAGAAGCGCGTCGTCGATTCCTTCGCCAGCCACCGCACGACCATCTCGCCGACCCGCTTCGACGCCCCCATGACGCTCGTCGGCCGCACGGCCTTGTCGGTCGAGATGTACACGAACCTCTCGGCCTTGTTCCGGTGTGCGGCCTCCGCCACGATCCTGGTGCCCAGGATGTTGTTCTTGACCGCCTCGCCCGGCGCCCACTCCATCAAGGGGACGTGCTTGTGCGCTGCGGCGTGAAAGACGTCCTGCGGCTCGTAGTGGCGAAACAGCGACTCGATCCGCCCGGGGTCCCTGATGTCCGCGATCTCCACGGTCGTCTCGGCATTCGGGAACGTCCTCTCGAGGACCCTTTGTTGCAGATAGAGTTCGTTTTCGTTGATGTCCGTCATCACGAGGCGTCTGACCTGGCCTTCAAGTAGCTGTTTGCAGATCTCCCGGCCAATCGACCCGGCCGCACCGGTGACCAGCGCCACCCGCCCGGCGCTCTTCGGTGCCTGCCCATCGTCCGAGAAACTGACAGCATCGCGCGGCAACAGGTCATCCGGCGAAAGCTCCTGCAGCATCGAGGCGCTGACCCGTTCGTTCAGGTAAACGAACGAGACCGGCAGGATCTTGAAGTGCAGCTTGAGATCGGCGCACATCGACAGGATTTCGCGGATCCGTCTCGCCTCGAGCCTCGGGACCGCGATCAGCACCTCACCGACGTTGTACCGCTTGGCTATGGCCGGCAGTTCGTTGATCTCACCCAGGACGGGCTTGCCGCTCAGGATCATCCCGTGCTTGCCGTGGTCATCGTCCAGGAATCCGACAACAGAGTAGACGTGCTCACCCGATCTCTGAAGGTCCCGCAGGAGCAAATCGCCAGCCGACCCGGCGCCGAGGATGATCGCGTGAACGGCCTCCTTGTCCATCGCCCGGAACTGATCGGTCACGTACGTCATGGTCAGCCTGGGGGAAAAACGGAACGCCGTCATGCCGACACCGGTGATGAGAAGCTCCATGACCACAACAGTTCGGGGTGGGCCGCTGCGCTGCATCAAATAGAGGGCCAGCAGGAACAAGCCAGTTCCGAACCAGACCCCCAGCCAGATCCTTGCCCCATCCACGAGACCCGAAAGATGGAACGACCACTTATGAAGCCGGAGAACGACATTGGCCAGCAACCGCGCTGTGACCAGGACCGCGATGAGGATGGGGAGGCGCGCTGCCTCCGCGGCTGGCAGCTTCCACTCAAACCTGAGGAGCATCGCCATCCACAGGCCAAAGGCCGCCACAGTCCCGTCGAGGACCAGCAGCAAACCCTGCCTGAGCGGAGAAACCCGCAGCCGCAAGAGTGCCCTGCCACAGCTCTGAGAGAAACGACTCATCGTTATCCGCTCCAGTGTGTTCTCACGAGTCTCCCCCGCAAACCCCGCAACCGCCATCAAGAAGAACAACTAACACGGCATCAAGAACGTCTCACCGGACCGCTGATCCCGTCAGGCATGCATCAACTCGTGCCCGCGCAATGCGGATGCACGACGCAGGCGCAGGTGCGGGTTTGAGCCTGCGGTCCTTGTCCTTTCTTCGGTCCTCCGAAAGTCACGTCTGCTCTCGCGAATCGCTGCCGCCCACCCCGCGAGCTGAACCCCGCGGCTGCAACGGCGGCCTTCCAAACTCGACAGCGCAACGGGATCTTACACCTGCGTCAGCCCCACGACCCCCGCCCACACAGCCCGAGCCGCCTCCTCCCCATGAACCCAATCACGAAACCCGCTCCGAGCAACAGCATCGAGAGCCCGAGCGGGCTCAAGCACCAACCGATTGGTTTCTTGAAGCCGTGCCCCTTCGTGCCGCCGTGCTTCCCTTACGCCGCCCGCATCGTGGCTGCGGACTTCAGCCCGCGGTGGTTGTCTGTTCTGCGGTCTCTCTCGGCTTGGCGTTCACAACCCACGTGCCCCGCGGGCTCAAGCCCACATCTACGCCTGCTCACGCAGTCGAACGCCCACGTCGAGCATCCGTCCGCCCGGCCATTTCTACTCACCTGCGGACTGCCCGACAGCACCGCCGCACGATTGCGATCGTCCGCGCACGGTCGGCCGCGTCGAGGTTTGAACCTGAGGGCAAACAAAGGCCATGCTGGAAGATGCGCTGTGACACCGCCCCGCCCACAACACGGCACGACGCGAACACAGGCTGCAGGTGCATGGGCTTCCAGACGGGCCGCGACTCGATGTTCTCCGCTTCGAGAGCGAGACGCACGTCCTCGCGGGAGGCCCCGAAGGCTTCCGGATCGATGGTCAGACAAGTGAGCCAGCGCGTGCAGCGGCCGTACGGCGCCTCGGGCATGAACGCGATGCCGGGCAGATCGGCGAGCGCTCCAGTGTAGGCCTCGAAGTTGGCACGCCGGGCCGCAATTCGCTCCTCCAGGACAGTGAGCTGGCCCCGACCGATCGCGGCCAGCACGTTCGACATCCGGTAGTTGTAGCCGATCGTCGAGTGTTGATAGTGCGCCGCGGCGTCGCGCGCCTGAGTGGCGAGGAAGCGGCCGCGTGCGATGAGCGCTTCATCCCCCGACACCAACATCCCCCCTCCGGAGGTCGTGATGATCTTGTTGCCGTTGAACGAGAACGCCGCGGCACGCCCGAAAGATCCCGCCGGCCGGCCCGCGCACGTCGCGCCGAGCGCCTCGGCCGCGTCCTCGATCAGTGGGACGCCGAACCGCTCGCAGATCGGGGCGATCCGAGTGTAGTCGGCGCACTGGCCGTACAGGTCAACGGCCAGCACCGCCTTCGGCAGCGTCCCAGTTGCGGCGCAGCGCTCCAGCTCGGTCTCGAGGAGGTCGGGATCCATGTTCCAGCTCGCCGCATCGCAATCGATGAAGACCGGCCGCGCGCCGCAGTAGGTGATCGCGTTGGCGCTCGCGGAGAAGGTCAGCGACGAGCAGAGGACCTCGTCACCCGCCCCGACGCCGATGAGCAGCAGCGCGAGGTGCAACGCCGCCGTCCCCGAGGACAGCGCCGCGGCGTGGCGGACGCCGACGCGCGCCGCGAACTCCCGCTCGAACGCGTCGACGTGCGGCCCGAGCGGGGCGATCCAGTTGCTGGCGAACGCATCCTGGACCAGCTCGGGTTCACGGCCCGACATGTGGGGTGGGGAGAGGTAGACGCGATCCATGATCACTTCTCCCGGCGTCGGGCAGGGACCCCGACCACCGTCGCGCGCGCCGGGACGTCCCGTATCACGGAAGCGCCGGCGCCTGCCGTCGCCCATGGGCCGATGCGCACGCCCGGGATGACTGAAGCGCCGATTCCGACGAGAGCACCCTCGCCGACCGTGACACCGCCAGCGAGCCGAACACCTGGCGCTATGTGTACGAAGTCGCCGACCCGGCAGTCATGATCGATGCTTGCGCCGGTATTCACGATGACGTGCCGGCCGAGGACGGTGTCCGGTTGGATGATGGCGCCGGCGAACACCACCGTGCCTTTGCCCAGCCGGGCCGTCGACGCGACCCACGCCATGGGATGAACGGCGGCGGCGAAGCGCCTGCCCTTTAGTCGCGCCGCGACCGCGCGGCGCACCCGGTTGCTGCCGATCGCAATTACTCCCTGCTCGCCGGCCGTGGCCGACCAGAGATCTATCGGCCCGACGACCGGGACCCCCATGATCACGCTGCCCAACCGTGTGGGATCGTCGTCGTATGCCGCCATGACCTCCCATCCGGAAGCACGCAGCGTGGCGATCACGACCTTGGCGTGCCCGCTCGCGCCGAGCACGACGGCCGTCTTACGTCCAGTCATTCAGCCTCCAGGACTCTCCATCGCTCGCCATGAACTCTCCGACATCGTCGCATGCCCCGCGGGGCTTGTGTCCCCTCGAACCCCTTCCGGACCGTAATCCGAGACTGACCGGCCCCTAGCTCAACTCCCGAATCAGCTCGAAGCACTCGGCGGCCGCGAGGCCGACCCTGAGGCCTCGCTCCCTCGCGAAGAGCTCGATCCCTTGCAGCGAACGCGGGTGTGGGTATTCCCGCAACTCCGTCCTGTAGCAGCGCATCGCGTTCAGCTTCGCTGCCAAGAACGGCGAGATGTCAACGAACACGTTCGGGACAAAGGCCACCACCGAACTCGGCGTGCCGAACCCGGCGGTGGGGCCGATCTCGTAGCACAGCAGTCGGCGCACCGAGGAACCCGGCAGCGGGCGGGTCGCGACGAGCGTCGATTCGAAGACGAGGCGGTGATCCTGATTGACGTCGTTGCCGGGCGTGGTGTACACGATCTCCGGACGGACCTCGTCCACGACCCCTTGGAGCGCACTGCTCAACTCCCTGTAGGGGACGGCGTTCAGTTTGACCGTCGGGAAGCCGCAGAAAAACACCCGCGCGATCCCGAGGGACTCACGAACCTCGTGAACTTGTGTCCTGGCTGCTTCCAGCATGGGCTTCGGCCACGGCGGGTCATAGCCCTCCGTCACGACACACCAAGAAACCTCGTCGCCGCGGGCGACATGCCGGGCGATCGCCCCCCCCGCTCCGATCACTTCGTCGTCAGGGTGGGCAGCGATCACGAGTACCTTCATGCGACCTCCCACACCCCGTCCGGCCTTCGCCCTCGCCGGCCGGGCACGACCTCACTCCGAAATCTCGTCCACGTTCGTCCGCCCCAGCACGACCACCAGCGCCTTCGCAAGCAGGGTGACGTCCAACCACAGGGACCACCGCTGGACGTACCTGATATGGAGGTCGATCCGTCGCTCCATCGTAATCGATCGCCGGCCCTCCACCGCCGCGAGCGAGATCACGCCGGGACGCATCGCGAACATCTCACGCTCCCGGGCGGTGAAGGCTTGCGCGACCTCGGGCAGCGGCGGTCGGGGCCCGACGATGCTCATGTCGCCCTTGACGATGTTGAATAGTTGCGGCAGCTCGTCGAGCCCATAGTCGCGCAGGACACGTCCAATTCGCGTGATCCGGGCCTCGTCGGACGGGGACCACCGGGCGGGGGGATGCGCGCCCGCCGACACCGTCATGGTCCGGAACTTGACCATCGTGAACGGCCGGCCCCGGTAGCCGATTCGCCCCTGGAGGAAGAGGACCGGTCCAGGAGACGTCAACCTGACGAGCAGGCTCAGGAGCGCCAGGAGCGGCGACAACACGACCGCGAGAAGCAGGCACACGACGACGTCGAAGAGGCGCTTGACGCCCAGCGCCACCCGCACGAGCGCGCCGCGCCTCACGGCCAACGTCGCTTCTCCCATGTGATCGCCGACCACACGCTAGTAGACGTCGGAGTCGCCCATCCCGAAGTACCAGTCCCGGAAGTCGAGAAGGTCTGCGCCGGGCGGGAGCGGGCGCAGTTGGCGGGCCCCGAGATAGGTCACGGGCCCGTCGTTCCGGAAGCCGAGCCTCTCGAGCGCGTGATGCAGGGGATGAACAACGTTGAGCCACATGCTCACCGCGGACAGTCCTCGCTCCCTGGCGAGGTGGGCCGCCGCCACGACGAGCGAGCCGCCAACGTCCGTCTGATCCCGAGGCCCGAGGATGTCGATGATGTGGAGAACCGGCCGATACTCCTTGAGCACGGCATAACCGAGCAGCTCATCCGACTGGAAGAGTCCAAGGATCTCGTACCGCACGGTCGGGTTGGCGAGGTAGCGCCAGGTGAGGGACGCGCGGTCACGGCGGGCCGCGATTCGATTCTCGGAGCGCAGGCGGTCCCACAAGAGGTCGAACCGCGGGTCGAACGCCTCGACGCCGACGACGCGATCGTCACGAGCCGGGAGCGCCTTCCCCGGCGAGAGGTCGAGGCGAAACGTGGGGATTTCGTAGACGTCGTGCCACCCGAGGTCGCGAATGAAGCCGCGGTGCGACATCGTGTTGGGAAACCCCCACACGAACGCCATCCCGGCGTCCTCCATGCTCCGATAGACGGATTGCGCCAACGAGGGGAAGAGTCCCAGCCCACGGTACCCGGGGTCCGTCATGGTCGTGCCGGAGAGGCCGGTGGCTACCTCCTCGCCCGAGACCGAAAAGCACACCCGGGATACGCCGTAATGGGAGGCCAGCGTACGGCCGTCCCACCCGAGCAGCACGACGCCCGGTCCGCCGGGCGACTCGCGGAACCTCCAGCACCACGCCGCCTCGCCGATGCTCCTCCCGAACGCTCGTTGGAAGAGAGCCTCGATCGTCTTCTCGTCTCCCGCCGCGTACGGCCGGATATCGATGTTCGGGTTCATCGCACCCTCCGCCGGTTCCACGTCGCTCGACGCCATCCCGCCATTTAGCGCGCCGACCGCTCACCTCTTGATGCCTCGCATGGCCCCCGACAAACGCAAGCGCCATCGGCGACCAGGGCCGTCACGCTCGCCGGCACCGCCCTGGCGCTACCACGGGAACGCGGCGCGATGCCTACCTTCGTTCCTCGTCCGTTGCCGCCACGACCCCCTCGCACGGGCGGCCGGCCGCCCCGGCGAGGAGGCGCTCGATCTTCGCGGCGCCCACCGCCATGCTCAGCTCCCGCTCGTAGAACGCCGCGGCGTTGTTGCCCATCCGCCTCAGGTCAGCCGGTCCGGTGCGGAGGAGGGCCTCGACCGCCGCGGCAATCGACTTGCCGTCACCCGGCACGCAGGTGACACCTGAGTGACTTGCTTCCACCAACGCGGCCGCGTCTCCCTTGACGGCCATGAGGATGGGCCGCCCCAGGGCCATGTATGCCTGAGTCTTGGAAGGGATGGTGATTTCATAGAGCGGGTCATCCCTCAGGTGCACGAGCAGGACGTCCGCCTGGCTGAGGATCGGTCCGATCTCGGACGGTGGGCAGCGAGGAAGAAACAGAACGTTCCCCAGCGCCATCCCCGCTGCGCGTGCCTTCAGGCTCTCGGTCTCGACCCCGCCACCCACGAAGACGAACTGCACCTCGGGCGCCGCCGGGCCGAGTAACGCCGCAGCCTGCAGGACCTCCTCGAGGGCCTGGGCTTTCCCCATGGTTCCCGCAAACATGACGTTGAAGCGTCCAGCCATGCCCAGGCTGCGCGCCAGCTCCTCATCGCGCGGCGCTCGCGCGATCACGCTTTCGTCGCACCAGTTGTAGACCACCTCGACCTTGCCGTCCGCAACGCCCCGGGCCGCCAGCGCTCGCTTGAAACCAGGGGATTGGACAGCGATGCGGGACGCCATTCGATACGCGGCCCGGCACCAGGCGGCCATCGCCGCCAGCACGAGGCGGCCACGCACCATACCCGACGCGCGGAGGCTGTCCGGCCACAGGTCCTGGATGTCGAGCACGTACGGAACCCAGCGAAACAGCTTGAGCACGATGGCCGGGAGCGCGATGGTGGCAGGGGGGTGGTAGACGTACGCCACGTCGGCCCCGCGTACCGAGGCCACACCAACCGTGGCTGCGGAGAGGGCGAAGCTCAGGTAGTTGGCGGCGCGCCCCACCGCAGAGCGGTCGTGGCTGGGGAACAGCGCCACCCGGGTGATCCGGATGCCATCCAGGACCTCGCGCTGGCGAAGCCTGATCCGATACCCCGGATAGACGCGACCGCCCGGGTAGTTCGGAAACCCGGTGAGCACCTCGACCTCGTGACCGCGCCGCACCAGCTCCCGGGCGAACGCCAAGCCCTTGAACATGGGTTCGGGGTCGAACCACTGGGTCAGGAACAGGATTCTCATCCGCCGGGGCCGAAACTCCGCCTACTGCTCCCGCCACACCACCCGCTTGACGTAGTCCGTGTACGACAAAATGATCCGGACCACCTTCTCCGACACGTTTGGCACGTCCCAATCGCGCACGAGGCGCAGCGCCCGGTCCGCCCCGCGCGGCTGCGTCGCCAAAATCGCGAGCCCCTGTTGCACCCGGGGCCACGACAGGCCGCCCATCATCACCGCCGTCTCTTCCATCCCCTCGGGCCGCTCGTGCGTCTCGCGGATGTTGAGGGCGCGGAGGTTGAGGATCGACGCCTCCTCCGTGATCGTGCCGCTGTCGGACAGGGTTGCCGCCGCGGACAGCTCAAGCGCGATATAGTCGGTGAATCCGAACGGTTTGTGCAGCTCGACGCGCGAGTTGAGCGCCACTCCCTTGGCCTCAATCCGCTTCCGCGTGCGCGGGTGGGCCGTGACGATGACCCGTTTGTCCGCCGTCAGCCCGAGCCGATTGAGGATCTCGACCAGGCCAGCAAGGTTGCGCTCCGAGTCGATATTCTCCTCCCGGTGGCAACTCACCAGGAAGAAGCCGTCGGGCTCCAGGCCGAGTCGCACCAGCACCTGAGAGCGCTCGATCTTAGGCATGTAGTGGTGCAACACCTCGTACATTGGACTGCCCGTCGTGATCACCCGGTCTGGCGGGATCCCTTCCCTGAGAAGGTAGTCGCGCGAGATCGCGCTGTACGGTAGGTTGATGTCGGCGACATGATCCACGATGCGGCGGTTGATCTCCTCCGGTACCCGTTCATCGAAGCAGCGGTTCCCCGCCTCCATGTGGAAGACCGGGATCCGACGCCGCTTCGCCGGGATCGCCCCCAGGGACGAGTTGGTGTCACCGAGAATGAGCACTGCGTCGGGCCGCACCTCGGCGAGGACCCGGTCCACCCCAATCATCACATGGCCAATCGTCTCCGCCGCGGTCTGGCCGGCCGCACCCAGGAAATGATCCGGCGGACGAAGCCCGAGATCCTCAAAAAACACCTGATTTAGCTCGTAATCGTAGTTCTGCCCGGTGTGGACGAGGACGTGCTCGGTGTGCCGGTCCAGCACCGCCATCACTCGCGACAGCCGGATGATCTCCGGCCTCGTGCCGACGATCGTCATAATTTTCAGGAGTAACGGGGACCGCGCTTGCGGCTTTCGGCGAGATCGCTTCGCCACTTCGCTCCTCGCAATGACAGGTTCGGCGGTCTTCGCAACGAAGGGCTTCCGGGGCCGACGGTCATTGCGAGCGCCTGCAGGGCGCGAAGCAATCCCGTCCCTCACCGTCGATTTCCTACCCATGTAGCACCTCGCTGGGGTACGTGTCCGGGTGCTCCCGATCCAGGATCTCAGATGCCCAGAACAGGACAATCATCTCGGTGGTCCCCACGTTTTCGATACTGTGCGTCATGCCAGGCGGGATGTCCACCACCTTGAAGTCCCGCCCAGACACCCGGTGCTCGGTGACATCGCTCCCCAGAATCGGGCGGAATCGGATCACGGCCTCACCTTCGAGGACGCAAAACTTCTCGACCTTGAGGTCGTGGTAATGGTTGCCCCGCGTCACGCCCGGATGCGTTCGCGACACGAACATCTGTCCGAAGTGCGGCGACTTGAGAAGCTCCGCCAGACTCCCGCGCGGATCGGTGCATTGTTCCAGCGCGTAGGCGAGGTCGGCCGGCGGCAGATAGGACGTGAAGGTGCCGAGCAACCTGCGGGTGAAGGGATCGCTGGTGTCCGCCACCTCAAGGGTCTGCCGCATGGCGTGGACAGCGCGAATGCGCCCGGCCAGCTCGCCCAAATTGGCGCGGAAGGTGGGGCGGGCTTCGCTGCGCGTCACGCCACGAGGCCTGTTCTCGAGATGGGTCATGAACGCCGCCACGACATCGTCGACGTAAACCAGTTCGACCACGCAGTCCGGGTTAGAGATGGTGATCGGGAGGTTACGGGCAATGTTGTGACAAAACGTCGCCACGACGGAGTTGTAGTTCGGCCGACACCACTTGCCGAAAACACCGGGCAAGCGGTAGATCACCGCGGGAGTGCCCGTGCGGCCGGAATACATCTCGAGCGCTTGCTCCGCGGCAAGCTTGGACCGGCCGTACGGATTGTCCTCAATCGCCTGGCACGAGGACGACAGCACGATCAACGGCCGTACCGCCGCCCGGTCACCCGCGAAAACCCGTTCGAGCGCTGAGAAGACCGCCTCGAGCGAGCCGATGTTGCCAGCCCCAAACTCCGCGTCGTGCTCGGGGCGATTGACCCCGGCCAGGTGATAGACAACGGAAGCACCACGCGCCCCGGCGACCAGTTGGCCGGGGGTCGAGTCGACGTCGATCTCCGCGACCTCGACGCCGCGGCGCTTCAGCGCGACGACCAGGTTCTTGCCGATGAAGCCGTGCACACCGGTGACAAGGGCCTTCACGTTTGCCTCCCCGCGCCAGCCGGCCGGAAATGCAGCAGGCGCCGCGCCGTGGTCAATCCTCGATCTCCTCTCCGGCGAGGGCGCGCTGAACAATCTCGAGGCTGAGCAGCATCTCGGCCAGCTCGTCGACCGATAGGCGCCTCGTGTTGTGGCTGTTGTAGTCGTCCTTCACCGATACCTCGCTGCGCCCGGTGTCGAAGTACAGCCCGTAGTTGAGGTCACGGGTGTCCGCCGCGACCCGGTAGTAGTCGCCCATGTCCTCGGCCACAGCCATCTCTTCACGAGTCAGGAGGGTCTCGTAGAGCTTCTCTCCGTGCCGGGTCCCGATCACTTGAACCGGCGTGGCGACTTTGAAGATCCGCCGCAGCGCCTCGGTCAACGTCTCGATCGTGGCGGCCGGTGCCTTCTGGACGAAGATGTCGCCCGGGTTGCCGTGCTCGAACGCCCACAGGACGAGGTCCACGGCGCCGTGGATCGACATCATGAACCGCGTCATGTGCGGGTCGGTGACGGTGAGCGGCCGGCCGGCTTGGATCTGCCGAATGAACAAGGGGATGACCGAGCCGCGGCTGGCCATCACGTTGCCGTACCTGGTGCCGCAAATCACCGTGTGATGATTCGCCACCCGGGACTTGGCCACCGCGAGCTTTTCCATCATCGCTTTGGAGATGCCCATGGCGTTGACGGGATAGACCGCCTTGTCGGTGGAGAGCACGATCACGCGCTTGACGCCGGCCGCGATCGCGGCGTTGAGCACGTTCTCCGCGCCGAGCACGTTGGTGCGGACCGCCTCGATCGGGAAGAACTCGCATGACGGGACTTGCTTCAGCGCCGCCGCGTGGAACACCAGGTCGACGCCGGTCATCGCGTCCTTCAGGCTCTGCTCGTTGCGAACGTCGCCGATGTAGAACTTGATGCGCGGGTCGGCCCAGCGCCGGCGCATGTCGTCCTGCTTCTTCTCGTCCCGCGAAAAGATGCGGATCTCGGTGACCATCTTTGGAAGGACGCGGTCGGCGACGGCATTCCCGAACGTGCCGGTGCCGCCCGTGATGAGGAGGCTCTCTCTGATGTCACGGGGCGACCGCCCCTCTTGCCTCCCGTCACGATCTTCGCTCATCACCCCCCCCTTCTCCACTGAACGACCCGGGAAATGAAAGCAAACGTCTCGTTTGCGCACTTTCTCCACGAGAACCCCTTGCTGCGCTCATAAGCCGCCCAAGCGCATCGTTCGCGGAGCTGGGAGTCGAGCAGCAGGCTCCTGACGGCCGCCTGGATTGACACATCGTCCTCTGGATCAAAGTATATGCCGGCATTACCAAGTACTTCCGGCATCGGGCCCCGGTTCGAACACGCAATCGGCAGCCCAGAGGCCATTGCCTCCAGGAGGATGATGGGCAGATTCTCGCATGACGACGCAAAGACAAACGCGTCTGCGTCTCGGTACCGCGCCACCAAATCCCTATGGTTGACGGGACCGCGGTAGCGAATGAACCTACGGTCCGGATCGACCCGCCTCAGAACCTCTCCCAGGCGCCGATATGTCGAACTGTACGAGGGCCCGATCAGATCGAGTGTAACGGGGCAGCCCGAGCTCCGCAGGGCGGCCACCGCCTCGGCAACTCTCCACTGGTGCTTGTAGGGCGCAATGATGGAAACGTAGACGATCTGAAAGGGCCGTTCGATCGAATACCACTCGGCTGCCTTCACCGGTCGTGGTGCGACACTGAACTCGCTACCAATACCGTGTGCAATCACTGCCTGGGCACCATGCAGGCGACCGATGCGCCTTTGCACCACTTCCCGCGCGTACCGGGTCAGGAAGATCACACCGTCCGCACGGTGAAATGCCCCCCCTTGACTGCGTTCTAGTACGCGGAGCTTCAGCCCAAGCGCCGAAACCCCGAACCTCGCGCGCTCTGCGGACTCGAAGGGCAACATGTTCTGGCACATGACCACGCGCGGCATTCCATCGGGTTGCATTGCTCCACCAGGCGAAAAGAGCACATCACATCCCCTCCGCGCCAGGCTAGGCAATCTACACGCCTGCCACGCCACGCGGAATGGGAGCGCGCGGTCCAGCAGCCCCTCGTGCGCCAGGCGTAGCCACCCCCTTTCCGGGAGCTGCTTCAGGGTTGCCGCGCCACCCCAGACCACCACCTCGTCAACGCCATGTGCCCCGGGCTCTGCCGAGCGCAGCAACTCAGTAAGGTGTGTAACCCCGCCGCCGGCTCGAAGATTCGACGCGTCGATGCCCATCCGCACTATCGTTTGTCCAGTTGACGATACATCACCGGGATCCCATTTCGCATTGGATACGTGCTCTCACAGGCACTACAACGGAGACTGTCAGCCGATCGCTCCAACTCGCGATCCGCCTGGCATTCTGGGCAACACAGGAGGGGAATCACATCGATCTTCCGATTCCTCGTTCGTTGGGACAGCAGCATCCGCAGCCACTTGATTACACGGCCACGGAAGACCATGCAGGCGGCCGCTTCCCCGGTCTGATCTCGGCCGCCGGGTGGCGGTGCCCATTGGATATCACTTTGTGGATTCACCACTCGATAGCGTATTCGGCCCTCCCAGTAGTACCGTGACATAAAACCGAACGGGCGCCGAGGGATTAGCTCTTTGGTCACAACCGTCTTGGCTGAGTTCTCGTAGAGCTCAACAAGCTCAACATCCAGAACCCACGTTGCCTTCTTCCGCATGAGCAGCTCCCCATCTCGCACCGTCACTTCAAGCCGGTGATCGTGATAGGGATTAAGTCGCTCCATAAATGCGTCCGGTGTCTCGATGTAGCCAGCCCGGGCAACCCTCTCAAATTCGGCGAGCGTCCTTTTCGGGTCGCGACAGTGCTCCAAGACGTGCGACGCGATCAGGAAGTCGAACGCTCCGGTTCGAAAAGGCAGGCTCTCGACGTGGCCAAAGACAAAGGGGCGGTTCACCACCAAAGGTGCCCAGTGACGCTCTCGTCTTTCCTCGTACGCATCCAGCAGAACATTCGCCCTCGGATATGGGTTTCCTCCTGAGCCAACCTCCAAAACCAGCGCCTGCCGTGACACCGGGCACTGCAGTCGCCGTAGCGACCAAGAGAGCCTGTCGGCCCCAAGTCGACGCAAGACTCTCATTCTGGCACTCTCTTGCACCAGTGCCAGGTTAGCGGGGCGATTCCTGTCTTTCTTCCCTAAGAGCGGACACCCAACCGACCAATGCCTTCGTACGGGAAAGAACATCATGGCCATCCGCCCACACCCGACGATACCCTCCGGCCGCGACCGACTCCCGTCTACGATCATCCGCCAAATACGAGGCCAACTTCGCCACCAGTTCCGCCGGGGTGCGAAAGAACGCGGCCTCTACACCCTCCAGATACAAGCTCGCCAAGTCGTCAGAATACTCACTCAACATCATGGTCTTGGTCGCAGGAATCTCGAAACTCCGCGAAGTGTAGGTATCTCGATTGAGTCTTGACAAGAAGCACAACGCCACCTTCGCCCCACACAGCGCCTTGGTGTACTCCTCGCCCCGTACAGCCCGGATGGGCCCAAGCCGGTCCAAGGCCTCCGAGCCAAGGCCTGTCGGGTAGTCGGGGCCAAACAACCGAAGGCGAAGCCCTCGGCGCGCTATGCTGTCAAGGTATTTGAGCCGGTGATCGGGCTCGTAATGGCCAACAAACACAACGTCGCAGCCGTACCGGACCCGTTCTTCGGAGGTGAGTTCAACCGGGTGGTGCAGCTCTGGGATAAACCAGGAGCGCCAGAGCCGGACCTGCCGAGCCCCCGAGCGTTGAAAATCATCGATGTTCTGGTGCCTGAACGCGAGAACAAGGTCGTATCGCGAAAGCGCGCGCCGAAAGTGCCGCCACATCCACCTTGGATACCTTGGAGAGAACGGATCGTCATTATTGTGCCCAACCAGGACGGCCCATGGCCACGCTTGCCGGATGCGATCGAGGCTCCGCGAGGTGACGTGCGAGCCCCGGTACACCAGGATCGCATCCGGCCTCTCACGAACGGCGCAACGGACAAGGTCGTCATTGAGCCGCTCACAGCGGGGGCCTACCATGTACTTCGACTGAAACCTCCGGACCAGCGACCCCGCGCCAGTCAGCGGCGATCCTGGGGCTTCAAAATACCCATGCCAGGCAAATCGCACCACAGAGTGACCGAGGCGTTCGAGAGATTGCGCAACGGGTTCCTCGTAAATCTGCGAGCGCCAATCGCCAGCGATGAGAAACTTCGCCACTACCGCGCCTCCCCGCCGTAAACCATGCCCAGCTTTGGCGCATGCCCGATCCGACGCCTTAAGAACGTGACCAACCCCCCAGCGATTCGTTCGCCCAGTACCAGGAGGCCGAGACAATATGCCCAGAACAGCGGCACCCGCGCGAAGCCCAGGCGCGCCAAACCCCCGCAGTAGGCCAAGAACACCGAGACGGGCTGCCGTCGTTGAATCGCAATAAACGGGAACGAGTAGTTGCCAAGATCACGCACAATCGGGCGAAAAACGGGCAAGCCGCGATCGGCCTCCACAGCGCGCGCGATTTCAAGCATCCCTTGCATGAAGTGCAGGGAACTCGCCGGAGTCTGCCGGCCGGGCACGAACTTGCCCTGCTCTGAGGCGCTGTGGCCGAAGTCCGGTATGCCACCGAGGCGGTACAGCGTAAGGACCTCTGGCAGAAACACGCCGTTCATCTCCGCGAGGATGTTCGCCACCACATGAAGCTGGTAGAGGAGCGAACCATCGTGTCGCTCGGTTGCGCACCTAAGTGCTGCCTTGCGATTCAACACGATGCCGGAAATCACCACCATCCGCCGAAAGAACGTCACCACCGAGTCCGCGCCCGCAGGAAAGAAGCGCTCATTCGGAAAGTAGCGAAACACCTCCCGCACGGTTCGCGGGTCGCTATCAAACGTCGCGTACGTCCGCATTACTGCACCCACATCCGGGTAACGCTGGATTGCAGCTTCCACGGTTGCCAGGGCGGCAGGGCACATGAGGTCATCGTTGCCCATGAACAAGCAGTACTCACCACGGGCAAGCTGAAACAGTTGCCGAAGGTTACCGTCGTAGCCAAGGTTCGTTCTGTTTTCGAAGTAGCGGATCACCCCAGGCCATCGCGCGGACGTCGCAGCAACCACCGAGCGGATGCCACCGCGCTCGGGCGAACCGTCCTCCGCAATCACGATCTCGAATTCCACACCGGTCTGCTGCAAGATGGAGTCGAGCAGTTCCTGGAGGACACTGGCTCGATTGTAGGCGGGGATGCAAACGGAAATCACGAAGGCCTTACCGTCGCCCATCAAAGTCGAGCAGGGTCCAATCCGCAGGAACAATGTCGCGAATCTCGTAACCGTCGCAATTGAACCAGCGGTTCGGCGCAAACACCATCTTGCCCGGCTTCCGGCCCAGCCAGGCGCCCCACCAACTGAAGCTGCTGTTGGCGATGATGTGGTGGCGGCAAAGACTCATCAAGCGTAGGTCTTCGTGAGCCTGGTCGGCTGGGTTGTGATCTACGATCGTCATCGGGAGGGGTAAATGCACGTTGGTCTTGACCCAGGTTGGGTCGTCGGAGAAGACAAAGACGTGCGACTTGTCCTCGCTTCCTGCGAGGCGCAGCACAGCTGCCGCATAGTAATCCGGGGAGCAGACCTCATGGATCGCTTGCGTCGCGGCGTGATCCACATAATCCCCCCGCCGAACGTGTAGGCTGACCGTGGACGGCATTGATTCGATTTGCCTGGCCAAAGCCTAGGCTTTGGCCA
>JAKALX010000379.1 GCA_021823905.1 Chloroflexota bacterium
CGAACCCACTCGCGCCGGGAAGGTTCACGTCGAGAATCGCCAGGTCGTAGTCCACCGTGGCCATCGCGTCCAACGTTTCGTCGCCGTTCTCGAATGCATCGACCGCGTAGCCCGCCTCGCGCAGTCCCTGAGCGACATAGCCGCGAATCGTGGGGTCGTCTTCCGCGAAGAGCAGGCGCATCGCCATACGATCGCACATCCACCTGAGGGCTGCATGAGGGGAAAGTTGGCGCGGCGGGCGGACACGGACGGTAGGCAACGGCGGCAGCCAGTGACGGTGAGCCAGGCCGGCGAGGCGGTGGCGGAGGTCCAGACAGGACTCAAGCAGCGGCTGGTGCCGACTCGCCGGTCGCTGCCGCGCCAGCGTCAGCTGCGTAGAGGCAAACCCGATTCCGGCCCGCGCGCTTCGCGTCGTAGAGCGCAGCGTCCGCCATCTTGATGAGCGCTTCGGGATCGCGTGAATCCTCGGGCCCGAAGGCCACGCCGATCGAGATCGTCACCGGACCAACCGCCTGGAGGCTGTCGCCCTTAACCAGCGTTGTCGCGACCGCCTCCCGCACGCGTTCCATCAGATGGGCCACAGCCTCGCGGTCGTCGTTCTCGACGAGAAGCACGAACTCTTCGCCCCCGTACCGGTAGGCGTCATCGGTCTCGCGAAGAGTGCTTCGTATCACCTCAGCCACGCGCTGAAGGGTCACGTCCCCGACCTGGTGTCCGAACTCGTCGTTGAAGCGCTTGAAGTGGTCGACGTCGACCATCGCCACCGCGACCGGAGTGCCCCGTGCGAGCTCCGGACCAAAACGGTCGCGCAGGTCGGTCGTCAGCTGCCGGCGGTTGGGAAGCGCTGTAAGCGGATCGTGGCGAGAGTGGTGCTCGGTAGTCTCGTACGTGTCGGCGGCGACAACGGCCGTGGCAACCTGTGACGCCATCATTTCGAGAACCTTCTCGTCATCGGTCGTGAACAGGTCAAGTTCGCGCGACCAGCAAGCGAGCGTCCCGACCACGCGTGCGCCGACGATGAGGGGCACTACCACGCCAGACTGAGCGCCTGTGAACCCCTCACCCTCACCAAAGCTGTCTTTGGCGTTCCGTTCGGTGCGCAGTAGCCTGCCGCGTTTGGCGGCCCTACCCTCAATCCCTTCGCCCAGTTGGATGGTGTGGAGCCCGGACACGTCCGTGTCGTCGTCTTGCAGAGCGCCGGCCACTTCCAAAGCATCGCCGCGCAGGAGCCGAAGAACGACGAGATCCGCACCCACGAGCCGATGCGCCTCGCGGATCGTTGTCTGGACGACGTATTTCATGCTCAAGGTCTCGGTGACCTCGGTGACGATCTGGTACAGAGCCTGGAGCTGCGTGTTGCGGCGTTCCATGACCCGCGCGGTGATCGCCAACGCCGACTTTTCGGCGGTGACATCGCGAACGGCACGGGTGAGCTTCTTCCCCACAGCCCAGCCCAGCAGACCGAGGATGACCGCCGCCACCGCCACCGCCGCTACCAGGCCGATGCAGGCGAAGACCAGCACCCTGGTGGTGCTCGATGACTGGGAGTGTACCTGCGAGTGAAACGACGAATGGACCTCGCTGCTCTGTTGCTGGATTGCCTGGGCGCGGGGAACCAAGACGGTCTGGAGGGCCGCTATGTCCTGCTCGGGCGCTGGCGCCTTGCGAAGGTCGCTCGCTGCCAGGAGGTTGCGGTAGGCTTCCCGGAGGTCCGTCGCCGCTTGCAGCAACGCAAGCGTTTCGGCGCTGGCAATCGATCCGTGAAGCTCGTTGGCGTTGCTCTGGAGGGCCGCGAGGCGCTCCATGATGTCGAGCGCCGTCAACGTCGGTACGCGGAAGGTCCCGGCAGTTGCAGCTTCGGTGACAGCGGCCTTGTAGTAGACCCTCTCCGTCTCGGCCGCCGTCTGGGCTATCGCGGCCGCGGACATCGCAATGTCCGACGAGAGGTCTTCGGCGCGAGCGAACCGGTTCGTGGAGTTCACCGAGTCGCGCACCACCAGGAGCGCCGCGATCACGATGGCCGCTCCCATCGCCCCGACAACAATCACGGTAACCACCTGCGCCTTCACAGGATCCCAGTGCAAACCGGCAAGGTAGTGGCGGCGAATCAATGTGGCTCCTGTCGAGGGCGCATCCAGCAGGATCGGAAGCGCAAGATTTCGGCACGGCAAGGCCAGAGGGCTTGCACCCACGCTTCCTACGCATCGTGAGTTTCGGCCGAAGCGCGACCGCTCAACAGCCCTACGGCGCCAGCGCCTTCGTGTCCCGCTCGTTCACCAGCTTCGCGACGATGGCGTCCAGTGGCACCGCGCCGAGGTCAGTCCCGCCACGAACGCGGACGGCCGCTGCCCGCGCCTCGGCCTCGCGGTCGCCGACGACCAGCATGTAGGGCACCTTCTTCAGCTGCGCTTCGCGGATCTTCGCGTTCATCCGTTCGTTCCGGGCGTCGACCTCGGCCCGAATGCCGTGCTTTCGCAGCGCGGCCTGGACCTCTTTGCAGTAGTCGACGTGCCGGTCGGCGATCGGGATAATCGTCGCCTGCGTCGGCGCGAGCCAGAGCGGGAAGTTGCCCTCGTACTCCTCGATTAACAGCGCGACCATGCGCTCCATCGTTGAGAGCACGCCGCGATGGACGATGATCGGCTGCCTGCGCGTGCCGTCCTCGGCGATGTACTCCAGCCCGAACTGCGCCGGCAGGTGGAAGTCGACCTGGATCGTGACCAGCGTCTCCTCCTTGCCCGCCGCGGTCTTGAACTCGACGTCGATCTTTGGGCCGTAGAACGCCGCCTCGCCCTTCTCCTCGTGGAAGGCCAGCCCAACGTTCGTCAACACGCGCCGAAGCAGCGCCTCGCCCATCGCCCACATCGGCGGGTTGTAGACGTACTTCTCCCGGTCGTCGGGGTCGCCCAGAGACAACCGGTATCTGTAATTCTTCAACCCGAGGATGCCGTAGATCTCTTCCATCAAGTTGAGGACGCTCGCGACCTCCTGTTCGACCTGCGCCTCGTCCGTGCAGAAGATGTGCGCGTCGTTCAGCGTCATGATGCGCACGCGGCTCATGCCCGTGAGCTGCCCCGACTTCTCCCAGCGGTGCATGTCGCCCAGTTCGGCGATGCGAAGCGGCAGCTCGCGGTAGGAGTGCTGCTCCGACTCGTACACCATGATGTGGCTCGGGCAGTTCATCGGCCGGAGGACGTATTCCTCGCCCTCGCGCTCCATCACCGGGTACATCGCCTCCTGGTAATGGTCCCAGTGGCCGGAGCGCTTGTAGAGCTCGCTCTTCGCGACATTCGGCGTTATGACGTGCTGGTAGCCCAGCTCGATCTCCCGGTCCGTGATCCAGCGTTCCAGCTCGCGGCGAATCGTCGCGCCGGCCGGTAACCAGACGACGTGGCCCGGCCCGATGCTGTCGATGAGCGTGAATAGCCCCAGCTCGCGCCCGATCCGCCGATGGTCGCGCCGCCGCGCTTCTTCGAGCTGGCGTTCGTACTCGTCGAGCTCCTCTTTCGTCTCGAAGAGGGCGCCGTACACGCGCTGGAGCTGCGGGTTCTTCTCGCTCCCGCGCCAGTAGGCGCCGGCGATGCTCATCAGCTTGAACGCCGGGATCTCACCCGTGTTGTTCACGTGGCCGCCACGGCAGAGGTCGGTGAAGTCCGCGTGCGTGCACTGCGTGACGTTGCCTTCCTCGATGTCTTTCAGCAGGTCGAGCTTGAAGAACTGGTCCTTCCAGCGCTCCTCGGCCTCGGCCTTCGTCAGCGACGACATCTTGAACTCGTGCTTCGCGGCGATCGACTTGCGCATCCGCTCTTCGAGCCAGCGCAGGTCGTCCTCCGTCAGCGGGCGCGGCAGGCGAAAGTCGTAGTAGAAGCCGCTGTCGATGGGCGGGCCGATGCCCAGCTCGGCTTCCGGCATCAGTTCGATCATCGCCTCCGCAAGGACATGGGCGGCCGAGTGGCGCATGCGCGCGACCCGCTCGTCCTTCGAGAGGGACTTGAGATCGACGTGGGATTCGAGCGCTTCAGGCACGGGATGACTCCTTCGACTGCAGGCGGT
>JAKALX010000380.1 GCA_021823905.1 Chloroflexota bacterium
CTCGGTGATGAGCGAGACGCCGCTGGTGCTGGTCGACGTCCAACGCGGCGGGCCGGCGACCGGGCTGCCGACGAAGGTGGAGCAGTCGGATCTCCTGGCGGCCATCTTCGGTCAGCCGGGGGACGCACCCCACATCGTTCTGGCGCCGGCGACGATCGAGGACTGCTTCCACGTGATGATCACGGCGCGGCAGTTGGCGGAGGCGTTCCGCACGCTGGTCGTCGTTCTCTCGGACGCGAACCTGGCGACGGGCGTGCAGCCGTTCCCGCGCCCGCAGCTCGACGCGGCGTGGCTGGCTCCGCCACCGGACCTCTCGCCGGTACCCGACGGGACACGTCCCTACGAGTGGGACAGCCAGACGGGCCTTTCGCGTCGCATTGTGCCGGGCCAACCCGGCGGGATGTTCACGCTGACGGGCCTTTCGCACGACGAGGGCGGCGTCATCGCCTACACCGCGGACGTGCACGAACGGTCGGCGAAGATGCGCAGCCGGAAGATGGCGGTGCTCCAGCAGGCGCTGGAGACGCCACCGGTCAACGGGGACGCGTCGGGCGACCTTCTCGTCGTCGGCTGGGGCAGCACGAAGGGAGCAATCGAGGAAGCGGTCGCGCGAGCGCAGGCCGACGGGCTTTCGGTGTCGTCGCTGCACCTGACGTTTGTTTCGCCGCTGCCGTCGGGGCTGAAGGAGATCTTCCAGCGCTTCAAGAACGTGATGACCGTGGAGATCAACTATTCGGACGAGCCGGGCGACCCCTTCATCACGGAGGAGAACCGGCGGCGTGGGCAGCTTGCCTGGCTCCTGCGGGCGTCAACGCTCGTCGACGTCGACTGCTGGACACGGATTCCCGGCGAGCCGCTGCGGCCGGGTTCCATCCACGAAGCAATCGTTTCGAAGATGACGCCCGGAGGTGCGCGGTGACCGACCTCGGATGCTCGCTTCTGACGCTCGCTCAGGACGACGCGCGGGAGTTCACCCGCGCCGACTTCGAAAAGTCCGTGCCGCGCTGGTGCCCCGGCTGCGGCGACCACTCGGTGCTGACCTCGACGCAGCGGCTCCTGGCGGAAGAGGGGCTCACGCCCGAGCAGACGGTGTTCGTCTCGGGCATCGGCTGTTCGAGCCGCTTCCCTCATTACATGCAGACGTACGGGTTCCACGGGCTGCACGGCCGGGCGCTCCCGGTCGCGACGGGGATCAAGCTCCACCGGCCCGACCTGAACGTGTTCGTGGTGATGGGCGACGGCGACTGCGTGTCGATCGGCGCGGGGCACTGGCTCCACGCCACGCGCTACAACACGCGGATGGTCGCCCTGCTGCTGGACAACAACGTGTACGGGCTGACGAAGAACCAGACATCGCCAACGACGCCGCAGGGCCATCGAACGATGACCCAACCGCGCGGCTCCTATCTCCCGGCGATCAATCCGGTCTCGGCGATGCTGGGGATCAGCAACGTTTCGTTCGTTGCGCAGACCGCCGAGTGGTCGCCGCCGCACCTGTTCGCAACGCTGAAGGCGGCCTACCGGCACAACGGTTTCGCCTTCGTCCGAATCCTGCAGCGCTGTCCCAAGTTTACGGACGACGTGTTCACGGACCTGATCCAGCACCCGGACCGGGTCGAGCTGTTGGTGCACGACGACGGCGTTTCGGTGCCGGCGCTGGAGCGCGTCTACCGGAGCCGTGTCGAGCACGACCCCTCGGACCTGGGCGCGGCGCGGCGGCTGGCCGACGGAGAGGGCGTGACGCGGCTGGGGGTGTTCTACCGGAATGAGAGCCGGCCGACCTACGACGAAACCCGGGCGATACCGGCGCACGGACCGGACGAGAAGCTGAAGCTGCTGGCCGAGGAGTTTGATCGACATGCAATCTGAAATGCTCGCGCAGGCAGCCCTCGGTGCGGTGCGAAGCCGGGCCGACGCATTCCGGTCCGCCGTGGCGGCCACCGCCGAACAACTCCGAAGCGAGCAGCGTCAGGCGGCCGGAGATCCGTCCATCCACTCGGTGTCGTCACTAGGCGCGTTTGCGACGGGGCGAATCAATGCGGAACGGTTGGCCCAGGCGCTCGCCCCCTGTGGGCCGATTGGCAACGGCGGTTCACCCGCATTTAGACGCGCGCTCGCGGTGCTCGAAGAGATCGAGCGGCGCGGCGACGAGCTGTTTCGCATCGCGGTGAAGCCGGGCGGGGATCTGCACGGAGCGGTTGAAAGCGCTCTTGCGGACGCCGGCCGGGCGTTTCTCGCGGCGCGGTTGGCCAGCAAGGACGGTCCCGGCCTCGACGACGGCCAACTCTCCACGGGGTTCCCATTCCGGCACTGGAGCCGGGCGGAGCGGCGGCTAGCGCCCCCGCTGGTTATCGAAATCGCCGGCGGTGACCTGGTTGCGGCCGGTCTCGGGTCCTACCTGGACGGCAACGCGTGCTTCGTGCTCCTCGTTTCGGGGCAGGCTCCGCCGGCGGCGCTCGCGCGGCTGATCGCGCCGGGCGTGCTGGTCGCGCAGACGGACGACGCCGAGGCGGTGCAGCTGTTGGCGGGATTCACCGGCCCGGCCGCGCTGGCGCTGATGCCTTCGGAATCGGCGCGGTTCGTCCACCGGCCGGCCGCCGCAGGTGGGTGCGGGACGATAGAAGTGACTCACACCCCGGCCCAGGAGCCGCGCCGGCCGATTGGCTCCGTCTCCGTCTTTCAGCAGGAGCAGGACTTGCGGTTGCTCAAACTACTGACAAACGGGCAGGCGCAATCCGCGGCAGCGGCGGGCGTCGCGCACAGCGCTGCCACTAGCGGGGACGAGGTTGCGGCGCAGACCACGGCCCACTCGAACGGCAAGCATCCCGCCGGTGACGTGCCGGCCGTCGATCCGGTCGCGACGCTGGCGGCGTGGCTGCTTGCGCGGGTGGACCTGAGCGACCTGGAAGGCGGGGGCTAGGCAGCGGCGTTCCCTTTCCGGCTTGAGAGCAACCGACGGCCGGCCGGCCGTGCAACGACAACGAGGCGTGGGTCATGACTGAAGCGACACTGGTTCGAGAGATGCTGGCGGAACAGAGCCCGCGGTTCCCGGGCGTGCCCGCGGCGGAGGACGGCAGCAGCGCCGTCGTCCACGTGGAGACGGCGGCAAGCGAGGGCGCCGGGGCATATCCGATCACGCCGTCGACGCAGATGGGCGAGGGCTGGGCGGCGGCGATGGCGGCGGGCCAGACGAACGTCAATGGGCGGCGCCTGATCTTTTTCGAGCCGGAGGGCGAACACGCCGCGGCGGCGGTGACCGCCGGAATGAGCATGACCGGCCTGCGCGCGACGAACTTCTCCAGCGGCCAGGGCGTCGCCTACATGCACGAGTCGCTCTACGCGGCGGTGGGGAAGCGCCTGACCTACGTCCTGAACATCGCCGCGCGCGCGATGACCAAGCACTCGCTGAACGTGCACGCAGGCCATGACGACTATCACGCGATCGACGACACCGGGTTCTTCCAGTTGTTCGCGAAAGACGTCCAGAGCGTCGCGGACCTGACGGCAATTGCCCACCGCATCGCTGAGCTTTCGCTGACGCCCGGCGTGTGCGCCCAGGACGGGTTCCTGACGAGTCACATGATCGAATCGATCCGCCTGCCGGAGCGCGAGCTGATCAAGGCGTACCTGGGCGATCCGGCAGACATCATCGAGACGCCGACGGCCGCCCAGCGGATGACCTTCGGACCAACACGGCGCCGGATCCCGGAGATGTACAACTTCGACTACCCGGCGATCCTCGGGCCCGTCCAGAACCAGGACAGCTACGCGCAGGGAGTCGCGGCGCAGCGGCCGTTCTACTTCGATCACATCGCCGATCTCGCCGACCGGGCGATGGCGGAGTACGGCGAACTCACGGGCCGGCAGTACCAGCGGGCGCTCGGGTACCGGCTGGATGACGCCGAGTACGTCATCGCCGGGCAGGGCTCGGTGGTTGGAAGCTCCGAAGCGGTGGCGGACTACCTGCGTGAGACGCGCGGCCTGCGCGTGGGCGTCCTCAACCTGGTGATGTTCCGGCCGTTCCCGGCCGACCTGGTGACCCGGTTGCTGC
>JAKALX010000381.1 GCA_021823905.1 Chloroflexota bacterium
GTATCCACATCCTTCCCGAAGCGCTCGGCCGTGCCTGCCTATTTACCGGCTATTCGGGGGACAGCTCATATCGTGAGGTGGTAGCAATCGCGGCGTAATGCTTGCTTTTCATCCCGTGATCGGTTACAGATGTAACGATGTCCGAAGCGATGCTCAGCTTGGAGAGATCTGGGGATGGCTGGCGGGTTGTCGGCACCGAGGCCGTCCGGTTCGCTCTCGTCAACGAGTATCTGAGCTATCTGGTTGATCGGAACTACTCACCCCGGACAGTCCGCGTCTACGGATTCGGATTGCTCGCCTTCTGCCGCTGGCTGCTCAGCGAAGACATCGACCTTGAGTCGGTGACGACCGACGTATTGCTGAAGTACTTGGCGTTCTGTCGTCGGGAACGGATCGCAGGCCGGCCCGGCCCCAACGTCGTGAGAATGGACGGTCGCCGTGCCGACCAACTTTCGCCAGCGACCGTGAACAATCGCCTCGCGGCGATCTCGGGGTTGTTCTCCTTCCGGTTGATGCGCGACCCGAATGCAACCAATCCGGTCCCGCGTGGCAGAGAATCTCGACGGATGTCATCAGGCGAGCGAACGGGCCTCCTGGCTCACGTGGCTCGGAAGCCCCGGTACCGTTCGCCTCTGCGGCTCCGAGAAGCCCAGCGGCTCCCTCGCGCTCTCTCCGACGCCGAATTGGTTCAATTGCTCTCGTCCTTGCGAACCTGGCGGGACCGGGCGATCGCCGGTCTGATGGTCTTCTGCGGATTGCGCTCTGCCGAGGTTCTCGGCCTCGAGGTCACCGACGTGGACATCGGCGGCCGATGGCTCACTGTGGCGGGAAAGGGTGGCCGGGAGCGCCGTGTCCCTCTCGATGTCGATGTAGCCGGCGTCATCCAGTCCTATCTCCTCACCGAGAGACCTGAGACCGAGTCCAGGCGCCTGTTCGTAGTGGCCAAGGGTCCAAGCCGCGGCGAACCGCTCACCCCTGCCGGTCTGCGCACCGTCTTTCGCTACCACCGCCGCACATCGGGCGTTCCCGTCGGCAATCCTCATGCACTGCGCCACACCTTCGGGACCTCACTTGCCGAAGCCGGTGTTGACCTGGCGGTCATGCAGGCACTACTGGGGCACGCCCACGTCGATACCACCGCCCGATATATCCACCTCTCTCCGGTTCACGTCAAAGCCGAGTTCGATGCTGCCCGAGCCAAGATTCGCGCTCGGTCCTGAGCGCTTCGAGGGAGACCTCCTCGCGGCATTTGCGCGCCACCAGGCCATAACTGGTCGTGGGAACAGTTCCACCGCTCAAGGCGCCAAGATCTTTCTCCTCAAGTGGCCCGACCCTCAGCGATGGGCACATCAACCGCTCGGCACGCGACTGGCTGAAGGACCTCAAACAATCCCGTTCTTGATGTTCTTGATGGTGCACAAGTTGCTTCTGCCCGGTTACGACTATCTGGTGTCCCGGAAACTATCAAGCTTCTGGCGAGAGATCATTGGAACGGAAATGGGCACGGACATGATTCGATTCCGGCAAGGAGCCGAAGACCTCGGATTCACGCCAACCAATGCCTTGCGCAACGCCTCCCAGTCAGTCGGTCGACTTCTCATCCAGACGGGGTGCCGACTCGATGAACTCACCCTTGGAGACTTCGATGAGTTGGCCGAGGCATGTCGGCAACGGGAGCTGGCTACCGGAAAGAAGTGGAACCACTATCGCTCATCGATCAATCTCGCCCACCGCGTGCTCTACCACTTCGACATCATTGGCGCTCCGCCGCCGCACTGGGAGCAGCCGCTGGGCTTCGAGGTTCGATTTGCGGATGTCACTAGTCAACTCCGTCCCGCATTCGTTGCCTATGCCGAACGCAAACTTGGCACCTGCAGGGAGAAGACGGTCTCCTCCATGGCGACTCGCCTTTCTCACTTCGGACGTTTTCTCCGCGACTCCGATCCGGGTCTCGCCTCTCTTGCCGATCTGGACCGCCGTCGCCACGTCGAGCCCTACCTGAACTCGGTGGCACTCGCTTCGTCCACCAAGACGGGCGAACCGATCACGGTGGCCGATCAGGCACGCAGGATCCTTGCGGTTTCGTCGTTTCTGACCGATATCACCGAATGGGGGTGGGACGACGCCCCGCAACGCAAGCTCATCTTCCGCTCCGACATCCCGCGCCTGCCCCGACCCCTTCCGCGCTATCTCCCCCTCGATGCCGATCGCCGCCTGATCGAAGCACTCGAGAACTCCGAGCACCGCCTCGCCGCCGATGCCCTCTTGTTGGCCCGGGCTTGCGGACTACGGATCGGTGAGCTGCTGGATCTGGAGCTCGACTGCGTCCATGAGGTTGCTGGAAACGGTGCCTGGCTGAAGGTTCCTCTCGGCAAGCTGGACACCGAACGGATGGTCCCCCTCGACGAAGAGACCCTGGCCCTGATCGATCGCATTGCCACCACCCGCGACCAAGGCAGGCCACTTGCCCATCCCCGATATCGCCGTCCCGCTCAGTTCCTCTTCACCCACCACGGCAGACGCCTGAGCCAACAGGCGCTGCGTCTCGAGCTCGACCGGGCGGCCGATGACGCCGGCATCTCCCACGTGACCCCGCACCAGCTTCGCCACACCTTTGCTACAGCGATGGTGAACGCCGGCGTGTCGCTCCAGTCGCTCATGGCGCTCCTGGGGCATGTCTCTGCCGCGATGAGTCTTCGATACGGTCGCCTATTCGACACCACCGTGCGCGCCGAATACGAACGCGCCCTCGATCTGGCAAAGGGCCGCATCGGCGGACTGCCCGAGACGGCCAAGTGTCTTCCCGTCCTTGACGACAGCGACTGGCAAGCACTCCCGGCCGTCAAGTCCCGCCATACCGGCGGCTACTGCATCCGCACTCGAACTCAGGGGGCGTGTCCCTACGCCAACATCTGCGAACACTGTTCCAACTTCCGCACCGATGCCGCCTCCGTCGCAGTTCTATCTGCCCAACGGGTGGACGCTGAAGCTCTTGCTGGCGATGCGCAGGAGAGGGGCTGGATCGACGAAGCGGACCGTCACAAGCGCCTCATTTCCCGTCTCGACACTCTGATTGGCCAAGCCGCACTCCGATGACGTCTGCCGATACGCTCGCCAACGTCGAGAAAGCCTGCATCGAGCTCGCCGAGGAAGGTGCACCGATCACCTTCGTCACCGTCGCCGAGTACGCCGGCATCAGCCGCACCAGCCTCTATCGCGATGAAACCTTGAGAGCAGTCGTGGAAGAGCACCGCCATCGCGCTCATGATCCTCGGACCCTCTCCGGCCTTGCCGCCGAGGTCGGGCATCTCCGCTCTGTCGTCGAGGTCCTGGCCGACCGGGTCCGTCGCCACGAGGAGCAACTCCGCCGACTGAGCCCAGCACCGGTCCGGCGGTCAAAGGGCAAATAGGCGCAAACGCCCAGGTGACTGGGACGAGTCTGGACCGAGATTAGCCGGTTAATGCCCTGATTTCGCGCGAAGCGAATGCGGATAGGGAGAACTCGCCAATCCTTGTCCCGCCCGGCTGCCTGCTTCGACCGGATCACGTCGGCCATGTGGGCCACGACCGTGGGCACGCCGGCCACCTCCAGCGGCACCGAGCGGCTCATTAGGGTCTCGTAGGCCGGCTCGGCAATGCCACCGGGCCGAAAGGCTAGGTCGAAGTCTCCCGACGCACAGGTGAGGTTCAGAAACGGGAACCCGGCGAGAGAATCCGCATTGTGGTCGAATCGAACCGGACCGTCCGGGCTGCGCAGCATGGCACCCAGCTCACTCGCACGCGTTCCCCTCCCGCCATCCGAACAGCAAATAATGGCCGAATCCCTTGCGATGTAGTCTCCGACACGGGAGCGGGCTATTCGCACGAAACCCCCGTCACGACCATCCGGTCCGTCCGTAAGATACCCGCCTGACCGTGTCCTGGGAACTGTACTTCGACTGGCAATGAGGCAGCATCGGAGAGAACCTGATTCCCATTCAGCCACAACACCGTCCCCGCTGACACGTCAAATGCAGTCGCTCCCGT
>JAKALX010000382.1 GCA_021823905.1 Chloroflexota bacterium
ACCGAGGTGGGCGGAAGGGATGTCCATCTTGCGGGCGTTCACGGTGATAATGCCGTGCCGGACGATCTGGCGGGCCTGGCTGCGGGAATCGGCGAAGCCGAGGCGGTAGACGATGTTGTCGAGCCGCGTCTCAAGCAGGCGGACGAGGTTCTCGCCGGAGACGCCGGGGCGGCGGATCGCCTCTTTGTAGTAGCGGACGAACTGCTTTTCGAGCACGCCGTAGGCCACGCGCGCGCGCTGCTTCTCGCGCAGCTGGAGGCCGCGGTCGCTGATCTTGCGGCGGCGCGAGGGGCGCGGCCCAGGGGGGTTGGGGCGGCGATCGAAGCTGCACTTGGGAGTGAAGCAGCGCTCACCCTTGAGGAAGAGCTTTTCGCCGTGACGGCGGCAGAGGCGGCAAACGGGGCCAGTGTAACGTGCCATGAAGGTCAGTTCGCTCCTAGACGCGGCGCCGCTTGGGAGCGCGGCAGCCGTTGTGTGGGATGGGCGTCACGTCGCGGATGACGGTAACGGTGAGGCCGGAGGCCTGGAGGGAGCGGATGGCGGCTTCACGGCCGCTGCCCGCGCCGCGAACATAGACCTCGACCGTCTGGAGGCCGTGTTCCATGGCGCGGCGGGCTGCGTTTTCGCCGGCTAGCTGGGCGGCGAAGGGAGTGCCCTTGCGGGAGCCCTTGAAGCCGGAGCCGCCGGCGCTGGCCCACGAGATCACGTTCCCGTTGGGGTCCGTGAGGGTGACCAGGGTGTTGTTGAAGGTGCTCTTGATGAACGCCTTCCCGCGAGGGATCGACTTGCGTTCGCGGCGCTTGAGGCGCCGTTGCTGCTGAGCTCCACGCTTTGCGTCGGCCATAATCTTGCTCCCTCTTACTTCTTGCCGGCGCGCTTCTTGCCGGCGACGGTCTTGCGCGCACCGCGCTTCTGGCGGGCGTTGGTGCGGGTGCGCTGGCCGCGGACGGGAAGGTTCCGGCGGTGGCGCTGACCGCGGTAGCAGTTGATCTCGATGAGGCGCGCGATGTTCTGGCGAACTTCCCGGCGGAGGTCGCCCTCGACGACGAAGTGCTTGTCGATATAATCGCGGACTTTGATGACGTCGTCGTCGGTGAGCTCGCGAGCGCGGATGTCCGGGTTGATGCCGGTCCCGGCAAGAATCTCTTTGCAGCGCGTGGGGCCGATGCCATAGATGTACGTCAAGGCGATTTCAACGCGCTTGTCGTTGGGGATGTCGACTCCGGAAATACGTACCATAGTGGCCTATCCCTGACGCTGCTTGTGCTTGGGGTTTTCGCAAATGACCATGACGCGACCGTGCCGGCGTATGACCTTGCACTTGTCGCACCGTTGCTTGACGGAAGCTCGGACCTTCATGTTTCTCCTGTGCGGGCGCCGGCGCCGGTTGTATTGGAAGCGGTAGGTTGTGCGTCCGCACCCGGCCTAACGGGACCACCGGGCCCCTTCCACTTCAATCGCGTCCGTTTTGGCCATATGGCCGTTCGGTGCGCAGCCATCTACGGGAGCGTGAGGATTTCGGCCTCACGCCCGTCGCGAATAGCGATTGTATGTTCGAAATGACAGCATAAGCTACCGTCTTTCGTCCTTACGGTCCAGTGGTCGCTGAGCTCCTCGACATCGGGGTTGCCCAGCGAAACCATCGGTTCGAGCGCGAGAACGAGCCCATGTTGGAGGCGCGGGCCCTTCGAGCGCTGGCGGAAGTTTTCGACGTGCGGCTCTTCGTGCATGTCGCGGCCGACGCCGTGGCCGCCGTATCCCTTGATGATGCCGAAGCCATGTGGACGGATGGTGTCCTCGATGGCGCCGCGGATGTCGTTGAGCCAGTACCCCGTCCGGGCCGCCTTGATGCCGCTGCAGAGGGACGCTTCCGTGACCTTGATAAGGTGCTGCGCTTCGGGCGAGATCTCGCCAACACCGACCGTGATCGCCGCATCGCCCACGTACCCCTTGTAGGTGGCGCCGAGGTCGAAGCTGACGACGTCGCCTTCCTTGAGCTTGCGGTCGCGGGGAATGCCGTGCACGAGCTGCTCGTTGATGCTGATGCAGATGTTCGAGGGGTACGGCGGGTACTTCGGCGCGGGCGAGTAGTGAAGGAACGTCTCCTTCGCGCCAACCCGCTTGAACTCGTCGTGGACGAGCTGTTCGACGGCAAGAATGTTCAAGCCGGGGCGGACCATGGCGCGGATCTTCTCCAGGGTCTGGCCAACGATGCGGCCAGCCTCGCGCATGGTCTTGAGCTCGTCCTCGGACTTGATCTTGATGGCCATGCTTAGCGGATGGCCTCCAGGAGGTCGGCGGTCACGGCGTCCAACGAGCGCTCGCCGTCGATCTCCTTGAGCACGCCGAGCGTGCGGTAGTGCTCGACGAGGGCGGCCGGGGGCTTCTGCTTTTCGAGACGGGCCGCGACCACGGCCGGGCGGTCGTCGTCACGCTGGTAGAGCTCGCCGCCGCATTTGTCGCAGAGGCCAGGCTTCTTCGGCGGGTCGTTGCGCTCGTGGTAAAGCTGACCGCAATTGCGGCAGATCCAGCGGCCGCCGAGGCGGGCGACGAGCTCCTCGTCGCGAACGGCGATCATGAGAGCGCGGTCGATCTTCGCGCCGCGGCTGGCGAGCGCGGCGTCGAGGGCGGCGGCCTGGACGACGTTCCGGGGGAAGCCGTCGAACATGGCGCCGGCGGCGGCATCGGGCCGGCCGATGCGCTCCAGCAGCATGCGAATCGTGACCTCATCGGGGACGAGCTCGCCCTTTGACATGTGGGTCTCGGCGAGCTTGCCGAGGTTCGTCCCGTTCTTGACGTTCTCGCGGAACATGTCGCCGGTCGAGATATGCAGGAGCCTGGTCGCGGCGGCGATGCGCTGCGCCTGAGTGCCCTTGCCGGCGCCGGGTGGTCCAAGCAACACGACGTACATCTACCGAATGAACCCTTCGTAGTTGCGCATGAGGAGCTGCGCCTCGAGCTGCTTCATGGTGTCGAGAACGACGGCGACGACGATGAGGAAGCCGGTGCTGGAGATCGTGAGCGACTTGGCGTTCGTCACGAGGCCGATGAAGAACGGCATGACGGCGACGAGGCCAAGGAACATCGCTCCGGCCCAGGTAATGCGCGTAACGACGCGCATGAGGTAGGCCTCGGTGGGCGGGCCGGGGCGGATCCCGGGGATGAAGGCCCCCTGGCGCTGGAGATTCTTCGCGATCTGCTGCTGCTGGTACTGGACCATGGTGTAGAAGAAGGTGAAGACGATCACGAGGACGAAGACGATGATCCAATACCAGCCGGTTCCGCCGCCGCCACGGCCGCCCTGGAACTGATTCACGAAGAAGTCGGCCACCGAAGAGACCCAGCCGCCGGCGCTCGTGAAGTACGAGGCGATCGTGGCAGGCAGAATCATGATCGAGAAGGCGAAGATCAGCGGGATCATCCCGGCCATGTTGACGCGCAGGGGGATATGGCTCTGCCCCTGCTGGCGGTACATGCGGCCCGCTCGAAACGAGGAGCGGGCATACTGGACGGGAACGCGGCGGGTCGCCTCCTGGAAGTAGACGATGAAGAACGTGAGGCCCAGGGCGAAGCCGATGATGGCGAGGACGCCGATGATCGACTCGGTGGAGACGTTCGGGATGAGGCCGGGAAGGCGGGCGACGATGCCGCCGAAGATGATGATCGAGACGCCGTTGCCGATGCCGTTCTCGGTGATGAGCTCGCCGATCCAGACGAGGAACATGGTGCCGGCCGCGAGCGTGAAGAGCGTCGCGAAGGTCGCCATGACATCGTTCTGGAAGCCGAAGCCCTTGATCACCGTGCCCTGTGAGTTGATGAAGAGGATCTGGCCGTAGCCCTGGACGAAGGCCATGGGGACGGCGAGCCACATCGTGATCATCTGGAGACGGTGGCGGCCCGCCTCACCTTCCTCCGAAAGTGCCCGCCAACTGGGGACCAGCGGCGTCAGGATCTGGATGATGATCGAGGCGGTGATGTAGGGGTAGACGCCGAGGGCGGCGACGCTCAAATTCTGAAGGGCGCCG
>JAKALX010000018.1 GCA_021823905.1 Chloroflexota bacterium
GTGGCTCCGGTGGTCGGGGGTTCAAATCCCCTCGCTCACCCCATCATGTGCGCCCGTAGCTCAGCTGGATAGAGCGTCAGACTCCGGATCTGAAGGCCGGGCGTTCGAATCGCCCCGGGCGCACCACTTAGTTTCAATGACTTAGCTAGGTGGCGGGATCGACTCGCGGGACCGCCAGGACACAGCCAGGACACCGACTCAGCCGACCCCACCGGAATCCAACCGAAATCACTCAACTTACGAGGTAGTTTTCGGAGAGTTCTCGCACTCCGAAGGGACAGGGCTTGTGGTGCGGTCGGCCCCTGCTCAACTCGGAGTCGAATCAAAGGAGCGGGAGTCTCTGCGGGCGTGGCAGCCACATTCTGGCGATCTGGACCATAGGGTTGGGGGCGGTTGACCCCTGGCCCTGATTCGGTCTGGTGAATGGCGTGACGAACCGGAGTCGAGATGGGATGAAGTCGGAATCGCCTGTCGCTAGGTCGAACGACATGGCGCCGGCGAGCCGCAAGCCTCCGCGCGGCGTGACCCCGGCCGAGGTTGCTTACCTTCCGGCCGGGAGTGTCTTGCCGTACGAGTAAACTACAAGGAAGCTGCGACGATCGAATCCTAAAGGGGGTCTAGGTGCCTGGCTTGACCGTAGCGGTCCGTGCCGCGTTCGCCTTCGCTGGACATGAGGCCGAAACGCTTGGCAGTGTGTTCATAGAGGTCGACCATACCTTCCTTGGATTGTGCAAGGTCGAGAGTATTCAGGAGATTAGTGCCGCTGATGCTCCGGAATTAGGTGAAGCGGAGCTGAAGGCGCTACGCCGGGAGGTCAAGGCGTTTGTGGGCGCTCTCACAGACGGAGGGTTGGACGTCATACGGGCTCGCCGTCGCCTTCGAAAACTCTGGCGTGAGACGCATCCGAGCGCAGAAGGGTTCTCTGGTCACCGCACTCCCGATTGTCGCAAGGTGTTTGGCGAAGCTTCTGCCCTCGCGGATGGTCCGGTCGATCTCGCGGCTCTAATGCGGGCCGTACTCAGAGCGGGATCAACCCTAATCGATCGGCTCCTTTCGGAACTCGGGGTAGATCGCGACAAGCTCTTGGGTGCCCTTGGAGGCCCCGCGCCTTACAACAAGAACGACGTCGCCAATTACGGCCGCGACCTCACCCAGCTCGCCAGAGATGGCAAGCTCCATCCCGCCATTGGGCGCAAGGGGGAGATGAAACAGGTCGCTCGAATCCTCCTGCAGGCAAAGAAGGGCAATCCGTTGCTCGTTGGAGATGCCGGCGTCGGCAAGACAGCCATTGTCGAAGGGCTGGCTCTGCAACTCCTGCAGCCTGAAACGCCGGCAAGTCTTCGATCACGGCGGGTCGTTGAGGTCTGTCTGGGGGCCCTTGTTGCAGGCACCAAGTACCGAGGTGAGTTCGAAGAGCGGATGGAGGGGGTGATCCGAGCCGCCGAAGCCGACCCCTCCCTCGTGCTGTTCATCGACGAACTGCACATGCTTCTGGGGGCGGGCGACGCACGTGGTGGGATGGACGCCGCCAATCTCCTCAAACCGGCGCTCGCCCGCGGCACGCTTCGGCTCATCGGCGCCACGACGGGTGAGGAGTACCGCAAGCGCATTGAGAAAGATGCCGCGTTCGACCGGCGTTTCCAGGTCGTCCGGGTTGAGGAACCCTCTCGCGATGCAGCAATTTCGATCCTGGAGGGTATCCGCCCCACACTTGAAGGCCACCATGGGGTACATATCACCAATCTAGCCATCGAGAAAGCCGTTGATCTTTCGATCCGGTATCTTGCCGCTAAGCGCCTTCCCGACAAGGCGATTGACGTCATTGACCAGGCGTGCGCTCGCGCTTCGCTCGGCAGCGCCTGGACAAGCCGTTCCTCCAGGCTTTCTCGCTCGAACTCAGGGACTGCTCGCGAAATTGGCGTTGAGGAGGTCGCTTCGGTGGTGGCGGACCGGAGCGGGGTGCCTCTCAAACGTCTCACGTGCGAAGAGAGCGAACGACTCCTTCGGATGGAAGCGGCCCTGAGCCGGCGGGTGATCGGGCAGGATCTTGCCGTTAGCGCAGTGGCCGAGACAATCCGGGCCGCCAAGGCCGGGCTCAAAGACGATCGCCGGCCGATCGGCGTCTTTCTCTTCCTTGGTCCTACAGGCACAGGTAAGACGGAGCTTGCAAAGGCTCTGGCCGAGTTTCTGTTCGACGATGAGCGCCGGATGATCCGCATTGACATGTCGGAGTACGCCGAGCGGCATTCTCTCTCCAGGCTGATCGGCTCGCCTCCGGGTTATGTCGGGCACGAAGAGGGTGGCCAACTAACCGAACCCGTCAGGGCAAATCCGCACGCCGTAATTCTATTTGACGAGATCGAGAAGGCTCACCCAGACGTGCTGAACATCTTGCTTCAGGTTTTCGACGAAGGCCATCTCACCGATGCCCAAGGGCGCAAGACAAGCTTTGCCGAGTCCGTGATCATTCTGACTTCGAATCTTGGAGCTCAACCCTTGGCCGCGGCCGACGGCCGTGCCGTTGGATTTGGTCGAGGAGAGCGCGACCCCGTGACGCCGCAGCCGCTTGGGATGTCCCTGCAAGAACTCGAACGGCGTCACACGGAAGCAGTCGCAAGAGCCCTCAAACCCGAACTGATCAACCGAATCCGGCGAACTGTTGTCTTTCGCCCCCTGGACGAAAACGCGTTACGCAAGATCATCGAGAAGATTCTTGAGGGTGTTCGCCAACGTCTACGGGAAAGGGAGATCGGCTTAAGACTGTCTGAGCCGGCGTATGCGCTCCTTATGAAGGAAGGCTTCAATCGCGAGTTGGGCGCCCGGGAGATGGAGCGCGCCGTTGAACGCCTCTTCGTCCAGCCGCTGAGCAAGGCCCTCCTTGAAGGTGCCTTCGAGAAAGGTACCGAGGTTGTGGTTGGTGTGGGTGACGGTGATCTCACATTGGAATCCCGGTAAGAGGGCAGGCTCACAACTCGGCAGCGCGAAGCCGCCCGCTCGCGAACGGCATGTATCCGGGTGCACATATCCAGTCCGTGCGATTGATGAAGCGCGATGGTAGGGCCGTCTCGCAATTGTGACGCCCATAACCCCGCCGCGTTAGCTGATCCCGCTACCGTATTGAAGCGTTATACTCGGCTACAGCTTCGTTCACGCGCCGGAGTTCAGCCCCATAGGTTGCAACAAGGCTCCTTTTCTCAGCAAGCCTCTTGTTATAGATAGGGACGAGGAGGTTATACCTGGCGACCAGGCCGTTATAGGCATCCTCGTCCACCTGCAGCCCGAGGTTCGCTTCTGACTTCATGCGTTCGATGTCACGGTCGTAGCTCTTCAGCAGGGAATCAGTTGAGTCGAGCTCGGAATCGATTGTTTGGATTTGGGCCTCCAAGGTGCGGAGGTATGCTTTCCCGGCGTCAATGGAGAGCCTCAACGACGCAAGGCTCCGTTGCCCAGGACTCGATGTGTGTTGGGTCCCGTTGGAACTCGATGGGCCACTGCCGGTGGCGGGAGAGATGACCTCTGGGTCAGCTTGCCGCTCCTGGGGTGCCGGCCCGCCGCCAAATCGAGAGACATCCCTGGTTCCGTGCTGGCTCGCGACGTTGGAGAAGGCAAGGGAGGCCAGCAAGACAATCGCCAGGATGGCAGAGGCCTGAGCGAGCCGATCGCCTGCCCGCAGCGGCACGTGCCCGAAAAAGCAGGGTTGGCCGGCTGCGTTGATAACGACTCGGCACCGCCGGAGGGGAAGGACGGGGATAGACATGACCGTTAACACCACTGTCGCCAGCCGAACGCCTGTTGTGGTGTCTACTGCGGACGGGCGGAGAAGGCGGAGGCCGAAGACCCCACCTTCTTTCAGTTTTGGCGGGTTTGGCATCGGCGGGAGATTCGCGCCACATTCGTCTTGTGGCCAGGTCAGCGGAGTACCGGATGTGGTTTCTTGGGGCGGCATCAGGGTTACCTCAGTCTCCTTGCCGCCTCTCAAACGTCACCTTCAGCACTGCAGTCCTCGCCTTCACGCCAATTTTCGCGTCCTCAAACCCGCGTACATCGGGATCGTCCCCCCTGGAGCTTGCCGCAAGAATGGCCCCGGGCAGCTGCCCTCGGGCCGCAAGGAATTCAACGATCTTTGCCGCACGCGCGAGGCCCAGGGAAAAGTTGTCGTCAAACGGGGAATCGGCACGAAGTGTCTTCTCGTCTGTGCATCCCACCACAGTGACGCCGGCCACGTGTGGTTGCCCGCGGAGGCTGTCTGCCACTGCCATTAGCTGGCGCTGAGCCAAGCCCGAGAGATCTGTGCCATGCTCGAAAAGCTCACGGTCGAAGGTGATGAGAAGCTCGGATCCGAGCTTGTGCCACCGAATACCCACAGTCTCATGGCCGATTTCAGGGAGTGATGGTGCCGCGGGGCTAGGGCTCTCTTTGCTCTGTAGGACGGAGGTTGCTTGAGCAACACGCGAGGAAGATACCTGGGGCCGGCGCTCGGTTCCGTTGATCCCACCGAGTTTCGCGATTGCCACAACGAACGCCGCTAGAATCACCGCCGCGGCCACAGCGGACGTGGCGACTCTGAATCGCCACGCAGCGAGACTTCTGGCTTCGACGGCTTGCAGGGCATCGCGAGCCGACCTATTGGTGGGATCTGCCGCCAGGATCTGCTGCCACAGCACCTTTGCGTCTTCAACACTCCCGCGTTGCGCACGGACACGCGCGAGCAGGTCCAGAGCGTCGGTACGGTCCGGCTCGTCATTCAGCACGCCAGAGATGAGAACTTCAGCCGTTTCAAAGGCTCGTGTGCGGGCCAAGAGAGCAGCTCGGCTCAGTCGGAGATCATTAAGGACCGCTTTGAAATGGGCAGTCGCAGCGGCATGAGACGTTGAACCGGGCGTTGCCGCGCGGCCGATGCCCTCAAATCCCATGTATGTCCCCCATGTCAAGCCTTCATGGTTGTGCCGAATGAAACGCGAGCTTCCTCCTGCTTGTCCGCAGGGAGGAGGTTCGACAGCTGCCGTACCGCAGCTTGAAGGCCGGTGAGATCATTGTCGTTGATCGCCTTGCGACCCTGGGCGAGCAGTTGGGCCGCCGCTCTCTGGTCTGGAATCGAGCCCTGCTCGTTTTCCAAGAAGTCCAGGTAGCCAACCCAGAACGCTGGCTGCCGTCCCAGGACTGCAAACCTGAGGCCGGTGAGTTTCTCGGTACGGGTGCGGAGCTCCTCGGGGGACCTGTGTTCTATCGCTTGTCGGGTTTCGGCAACCAGAGTTCTAACAAGGCCCTTCTCTCTTTGGTCTCCGTACTCTGACACAACTTGCTCCACTGCGCTGATCTCTGCATTCGCCTGGACCACGAGCTGCGGCCACTCCATGAGGTCTTCGGCCTCATAGAGGAGTGCGCTCAACTGGTGAAGGCGCGCCTCGCACTTCTGGGCAGCGTCTTCATCGGTCGCGGCGGCGTCGATCGAATGTTGGATCTCTGCCACGAATCTCTCGTCCTCGATCCTCTTGAGGATGTGTCGAACTTCCTGGCTCCCGAGTTCGGCGGCCCGCTTCGTGGTTCTGACCAACCTTGCCTGTTCCCGGTCCCACCGCCTCGTGAGGTCGTCCACACGCGGTTCTGACTTCTCGACCTTGAACACCTCCGTCAGCTCTTCGTCAATCAATGGGATGAACGCTTTCCCTTTCGCAATCCGCGAGACGTCAATTTCGAGCGTAATCTCGACTTCGGTGTCGACAGGTAGATCCCGTGTGAGTCGGGCGTCCGCCCCTGAAAGGACGATGTTCCCGATGGGGGTGTTGAGGTCCGAACGCGTCAGGTTCTCGCCCTCGTAGAAGGGTATGCGGAGTTCTTGGTCGGCCCTCCCGCGGCCGACTGCGTGTATGAGCCTGTGGACCTGCATCTTCCTTGCTGGCAGTGGGTCGCCTCTCCGGAAAAAGACGTGCAGGTGATTATTGGCCATCCCCACCCCGATCGAGTGGGTGAGGGGCGCCTCCGAGATTGTGAGCCCGATCGTGTAACCGACCTCGCGAGGCAGGGTCCCGCGTTTGGTGCCCCTTGTATCCACAAGCTCGATGGAGAAGATGTTTTGTGGCCCTTTCACGGCCCACAGGTTCGTCATAAAGCTACCTTCAGGGCCGAGTGGCACCTGGCCGCTCCGCCAGGGGAGTTGGGCCGTGGTGTTGACGAACTCGATTGTGAAACCCGCAAGGTCCTCCCCCCCGCTGGGTAGGACGCGGCCGCCGATGAACGGCTCGGGGTCGCTCCCGACCGGTTTGTAATCCAGCTCAACGACATTCTGGCCATGCCTTACGGTGGCGCGCGAGGCGGCCTCGACGCGCTGGCCGCTTGCAAAGATGGCGGCACCCTGTGCTACGACCGTCAGCGGGTCCTGGGAGAAATCAATCGGTATGCCGAGGCCGGACACCGGATCTTCGAGCATCTGCCGCAAGAGCGGCGTGCGGGTCGGGCCTCCGACCAGGAGGACCCTCTCGATGTCGGCAGGCCCGAGCCTCTTGTCGGCGAGGGCGGTCCGCGCGACTCCGACAGCGCGGAGGAAGTACGGCATCGCGACCTTCTCGACAAGCTCGCGCGTCAGCACGAAGTCGAACTCAACGATCTTGCCGGACGCGTCGGGGACGTTGTCGAGGGTGACGACGGCTTCCTGTGCTGTGGACAGGTTGATCTTTGCCTCCTTCGCCTGTCCCTTGAGCTTCGCGAGTACCCTGCCCCACTTCTTGTTGCCTCTGCGAAGATCGGGGAAAGAGTACTGGCTGGCGAGGGCGGGTATGAGGATTTCCTCAACGATCGACCAGTCGATGAGCTTGCCGCCCAGGTTATTGTCCCCCCTGTGGTTGACGACCTGTAGGGTCCCCTCCCGGACGCTCATGACCGCGGCGTCAAAAGTCCCGCCACCGAGGTCGAAGACGAGCCACATCGCCCTCGTGGCCTCGGCGCGTAGACCGTAGGCAAGGGCAGCAGCCACGGGCTCCTGGAGGAGTGGAGCGTGCCGGATCCCGGCAAGCTTGGCGGCCTGTCTCGTCGCCTCGTTCTGCGCCAGGTCGAACGCTGCGGGGACGGTAATCACCGCGGCTTCAATCTCCTCACCCAAGCCTTGCCTGACGTTCTCTCTGAGAGACTTGAGAACCTCCGCCGAAAGCTCCTCGGGGCGCATCGTGTGGCCATCTCGGGAAAAGGAGTAGGTGTGGGGTGTCCCCATCTGGAGCTTGAACTCGGCGAAGGCGTTATTGGGGTCCTCCTCAACGCGCTCCTTGGCTTGGCGCCCAACGATCAGACTCCCTCGCCGGTCGAGCCAAACGGCCGAGGGGGTGAAGTCCATTCCCTCGTTGTTCTTCAGGATCGCTGGCCTCCCGGCCTGCATGACCGCGATTTCACTGTTTGTGGTTCCGAGGTCGATCCCAAAATCGATGGTCGCTCGCGACATTGCCCTCTCCCCTCCCGATCAGGCCAGCAGGACCGTCGTCAGCTTGACGCTCCAGACTCTGAGCCTTCGGGCGTGGCGACGATAACCTCGCCTATCTGCACCATTTTGTCCCGGTAGTAGACGGTTGGCTTGATCGTTTCCAGCACCACTTCGCGGGTGGCGCCGGCCGTAGGCTGAAAGCCGAGGACGCTGATCGAATAGGCCCGACCCTCGGGGAGGACTTCGCCCGTATGGTCAAGGATCTTGACGCCGGCTTCGGCCAGCCCGTCCCACAAAGCCTGAACGTGGCGGAGCGCCCGTTGCGCCCCGTCGATTGGCTCGTCAGTCCCCGGCCGGACCAGCTTCTGTCGAATCCGCCACAGACCCACACCGGCGAGAGCCACGATCCTGAGGAGGTCTTCGTCGGCGGCCGTGGGTGGCTCGAGGTGCGGCGCCTGTTGTGCCGCCCGGGCTTGCAGCGCCATTTCCAGACGCTCGAGATTGTCGGGAGAGTCCGTTGGCTGCTGGATCCGGATTGCCTTTGGATAAGTGAGCTGGTTCAGTGCACCAGCCCCGATGCGAGCTCGCCGCGCCCGGCTGGACTTCTTAGACATGGCTGTTGCCCCCTGGCTTGGTGGACAGTTCGCCTACCGCTCCGTCAGCACCGCGGCGCACAAGCACGGAGCGGCACCAGCGGACCAGCGGCATGAGCACCGACCTCGCGACCACTTTCCCTCGTGGACTGCCCTCCAGTGTTCGGGCAATCCTCGGTGACAGGCAATAGTAGATCCTCACGAACGCCCGACCGAAGGACGACCTGGTCAGGACGGTATCGCGATAGAGGCGAAGAGTTGCCACCTCGGAGGCGGTTTCGCTCCCGAAGGCTGCAGTTGCAATAAAGCACTGGCTCTTCGGTTTCTGCCTGTCGAGGGCGAGCCTGTCATCCCGCAACTTGGCACGGAGTTGTTCGGAGAACGCCAGTTGGATAGCGAGGTTGATGGCCTCGGAAGAGAGATTCCAATTATGGAGATCGTTAAAGAGATCAACGCCAACGACCCGGAACGCCCACCCCAGGCGCGTGGCCACTAACTCAACGTCCTCTCGCGAAACGCCGGCCTGCTGCTGCAGGGCAGCCATTCGCGGCCAGGCTTCGGCCTTTAGCCGCGAGAGTTTTGTCACGGGCGAGGGGTCTTTCAGGATGGTTTCGATGAGGTCGACCACCGGCCCGAGAACGGTTTGCAACCTCTGTTGCTCTAGATTCCTCCGAGCGGCCTCGAGGTTGGTCCGGATGTGGTCCTTTGACGATTCGCTGGCTGCAAGCGTGAGGAGTTGCTCGGTGATCGGGACCGCTGCTTCCCACCTCTCCGTCGTGTTGGCAAAGGGAATCATGCAGGCCATGCCGCAGAGGGCAACCTGGTCAAAGGGCCCGTTGTGAGCGGGTGCACCGGGCTCGAAGAGCACGGCCACGGCGTCGAGTGATCGCTTGGCTTCAGCAAGGAGATTCTGCGTGATTCGATCTCCATGTTCGGGCCCACGCTTCGCCTCCTCCTCAGCCGCTCCGCACAGCGCCTTGATCGCCTCGAGTGAGGGAGCGACCGCCGCCTGGAACGCCTGGGCAGCAACGGCTGGGTGAAACTCGCTCCGCAGGACTGAGACGATGGGAGCGGCCCTACTGACAACTCCGTGCTGCGCGAACGCCACGGCGGCCTTGGCGCCGATCAAACAGATCGCAACGGGCAATGCGGACTGAAGGTCGAGCGCGAAAGCAGGGGTGACTCGCGGGTCGTCGATAGCCCGGATGCGAGCCCTGATGCGTGCCCAAAGGGTATCGGATCGCAAGAGTTGCGCCCATTGAAGGATGGCGTACTGCCAGGTGGCTTTGAGCCTCTCGTAACCGTCTTGAGTGGGCGGGGCCGAGACGAGGGAAGCCACCTGAATCAACGCAAGTCGGTGGTACAGGACTGCGAGGTTGTGCTTTCCGACAACCCCACTTCCCGGGTCGTTCTCGATGGCTGTCCAGATCTTCACCGCCCCATTCGGATCGCCCTGGCGGAGGCGTTCAAGCGCTGGATCGTCCCTCCAAGTTCTGCCCGAGAGTGGCCAAAACCAGAAGATCTCATGCAGAAGGCGGGTTTGGGGATCTTTCAGATGGTGTGCGGCCTCGCGGATCGCGTCCGGGCTAGGTGGCTCGGGTGACGGGAAGAGTCGCCCAATGTCGTCACCTTTGACATGAAGCTTCTGCGCCATTCGCTGCTTCTCAAGTTGGCGGCTGAGTTCGCGGTCGGTGGCGTCAACCGGCAGACCGGTAACGCAGAACGCGTTTGCCTGATAGATCCTTGGATCAGCGAGCGAAAGGAGTGCGTCCATCTTCCTACCGTCGCGGCCCCCCCAAAGAATGTCTCGGGACGTCATTGCGGGGCGTGTGATTCCTACATTGCAACGCCACGCCTCCAAAGCTGCAACTGGTACTCGTATCGTTGACGCAGCCCTGGCTTCAGCGCGAAAGCTCGCTCAAGAAGGTCGGCTGCGTCTGAGAGCTTTCCGAATCCCTTCGCCAGAGCCAATGCCTCGCGGACGCTCCGTTCGGCCTCTTCGTCGAACGCCACCGAATCGGCCCCAAGCTTATCGCGAGTTGGCGAGGCATCAATGCCCTTCTTGGCAACCGGCAAACTCATTCGCCCGGGTTCCCAGCGTTCGAGATCCGACAATAGGGCCCGGGCATCCGGGTGGCGTTCCTCGGGGCGGAGTGCCAGCGATCGCCGCACAACCTCTTCGAGGTCGCTATCGACGTCCACGTTGAACACGTGGGGTGGAATCAACGGGCGGTTGAATCTCTCCAGTGAGGGACTCTCTCCTTCTGCTTCAAACGGGAGCCGGTCTGTGAGGAGTAGGTAGATTGTGGCTCCGAGAGACCAGACGTCGGCGGCGCAGGAGTCATTGCCGGCGTTGAGAAAGACTTCCGGCGGTTTGAAGGCGGGCGTTCCCCTCCCACTCGCGAGGAGCGTGAGAGGATTGACATGCTTTGCGAGCCCAAAGTCGCTGAGGCGGACACGAATACCGGCCCCGTCATACCCCACAAGAATGTTCTGCGGCTTCACGTCGCGGTGCACGATGGGCGGGCGCTCCCCATGGGCGACCGCGAGTCCCCTGCAGATCTGGCGGGCGATCTCCACGACCGTCGACACCGGGACGAACTTGTTGCCGTGCGAGCGCCAGAAGTCGTAGAGGCTCCCTCCGGCCACGTACTCCATGGTGAAGTAGCCCAGGACGCCGCCTGGGGTTTCGATGACACCTGCGTCGAACACCCTGACGATGTTCGGGTGCCCGAGGCGCGAGAGAAGAACGGCCTCCACAAGGAGTTCCTCTACCTCGGCCGTTTCCATCCCGGCCGCCTTGAAGATCTTCATGGCCTGGCGACCAAGGAAGCGATGCTTGACCCTGTAGACCTCGCCGAACGCACCCTCGCCAAGGAGGCGTTCCACCTCATAGGTCCCACGGAGAGCCTGGCCTTCGGTCAAAAGCCGCATATGCTTGACTATGTTTCTCCTTCGAACAGATGGTGGCGCAATCAGCACCTGTCGCGTTGGATGCACCGCCCTTAACTTATAGTGTAGCGCTGGTCGTCAGCCTTACAAAGGGAAAGCAACTGCTAAGGAATACAATGTCTCAAGATCAACTCGTTTGGACCGCTGACGCCCTTCAGTTGGTCTGCTCCTGCGTGGTCGAACCAAGGGCGGCGCCGAGGCTGTCAACGGCCGAGCGGAGAAGTCCCTGCTCGGGGTGGGTGTAGATGTCCATTGTGGTGGTGATGCTGCTGTGGCCGAGGAGTTCCTGGATGAGTCTGAGGTTCGCGCCAGTGGCAAGGAGGAGACTCCCTGCACTGTGACGCAGCTCGTAGAGTGTCCAGTCCAGGGGAAGCCCGGCTGCCTTCAGGAGAGGTTTGAAGAACCGGCGGTCGAGGTTACGGTGCCGTACTGGTCCCCCCTGCTTGGTGCAGAACACGAGATCGAGCTTCTGCCAGTCACCACCGGCCGCCAATCGCTCGGCGCTTTGCTTCCAGCGGTGGGTCTGGAGTGCCTCCTTTACCTCAGGTGGCAGGGGCACCGTCCTCTCACGCCGTGTCTTGGGGAGGTCCACGTCCCATCCCCCGACCGTGTAGACGAGCCGCCTCCGGATCGTGAGCTGCGACGTACTCAAGTCGAGATCGGACCAGCGGAGGCCGAGGTACTCCGAGGGACGCAGGCCAGCGAACAGAGCGAGCTTGAAGAGGGCCTCGAAGCGGGTGCCCTGCGCGGCGGCGAGGAAGCTGCGAGCTTGCTCGAGCGTGAGTGCGCGCTTCTTGCCGGTGTCCTTCCTCGGCAGGATGACGTTGCGAGCAGGGTTGAGGGTGATGAGGTTCCAGCGGACCGCCTGAGCGAGGGCGGTGTTGAGGACTCGGTGGGTGAGGCGGACGGTGCAGGCAGACAGCCGTCGTTCCTCGCGCAGCTTCCGGTAGAGTTCTTGGATCTGCAGGGGGCTGAGCCTGTCCAGGAAGATACCCCCGAGGTCCGGCCTGACGTACCGCTTCAGCTGCCACTCGTACTGTTGAAAGGTATTCCGTCGCAGTGAGGGACTGACGGCGTCATTGAGCCATCGATCGAGGTACTGGTCGACAGTGAGGTCCGATGGTTCCCGGTAGGTTCCGAGGTCGCGCTCGTGAACGAGCTTGCTCAGGTAGCGCTCGGCGTCCTTCCTGGTCCCGTGAATGGTCTTGTTGTGGACCAGGCGCTGCCCGGTGCGCGTGTCGAAGCCGAGGCTCACGCGGACCCGCCAGCATGACTTGCCGTCCCTCGTTTGCCTTCGCTCGATCGATCCGGGCATGGGCGGGCGCCTTACCGTCGGTCCCTGCTGGCCGCTGCTACTGCGACCTGCGCCAGCCGCCAGGCAGAGCCTGACCGCCGTTCCGGACCCACTCGTCCAGCGCCTCCTGAGCCACGCGGACCTGGCGACCCAGTCTGACGGCTGGCAGGAGATGGAGCCGGATCATCTCGTAGACCCGGGCCGTGGAGGTATCGAGAATCCTGGCGACTGTCTCGACGCGAAGGAGCTGCATGGCTGACCCTCCCCGTACTGCTCTGGGTTCCACGATGGGTCAGCAAAACCCCGTGTAAAGGGTCGGCCGGGTTCTTTTCGGGGGTCATTCGCCGCAATTCCGCACTTTCTGCCGGAATCACGCTAGCCGGGGATTTTCCGGCCTGCAAGGGAAGCTCTATCTTATATATAGATATATATCAGGAGACCATCTTCCGGAGGAGCGCGAGCTGCTGGGCGGTGAGAGCCTCGGGGTCTTCCGGCAACGGCTCGCCGTGCCAGGGTCGGATGGAGGAGCCCGAGCGCACGGTTGCCAGCCTGGGGTCGGCTTCGATCTCGCCCTCGGGGAGGTAGAGGATCCAGCGCAGGGTCACTGGGTTCACCGTGGCGGCGATCGTCTCGGGCGGGGCCTCCCCGGCCTGTGGTGGTGTCGGTAGAGCAGGGTCCGGAGTGGCAGGTGAGGCCTTCTGGTGAGCCTCCATTGTTGACGGGTTCGGCGTTGGCGGGCTCGCGGCGTCGTGGTCGTTGGCTGGTACATCGGTAGCCGCGGGAGTGGCTGGCGGGTTCGGGACAGGCGGTGGCTCCGGTCCGGGGTTGGGCTGGGCGGTTGGGGGGACTGGAACCGTTGAGCGAGCTCGCTTGCGATAGGCCTGGGTCACCGAGATCACTGGCAGCAGGTCCTTGAGATCGCTCGCGCCGACCGTCCACATCTCGCGGTCCGCGAAGGTCGTGCCGATGGCGACGAGTTGGTTGCCCAGGAGGGCTGCCATCCTTGTTCGCAGGATGGTGTCCTTGTAGCCGGCGAGGAGATAGGCATTGATGCGGCTGGCGACATCAGCAAGATTCTCGAAGAGAGCTTGTTGCTGCAGGGTCATCTCCCGGTCGGGGTGGGCGGCGAGGATGCTGTTCCACTCATCCGGAAACGCCTTGGCGAGGTCATCAGTGCCGACCGCATCACCGTCGGCGAGGAGCGCGACGAGCTTCCTCTGCTTGGCCGTGATCTGGCGCCGGCGGTATGTGTGGCCCGAATCGTGGCCGTACTGGTGCGCCCCGATCAGTGCGGCCTGTGCGAATTCGTCGGGCTCGATGGCTCGCATCGTGACCTCCTACTCGTCGAAGGCGTGGGGGTCCTGACGCCCGGAGACAAACCAGATTGGTTCCGACAGTGACCCGCGGCGGGACACCTGCTGGGTGGTGGTGGCCCAGACCAGCGGTGACAGGTCTTCGCTGACAGCAAGTTCGAGGACCGCCTGCCGCCTGCTGTCGTCGGGGACGACCCAGAGCAGGCGAGCGCCTTTGAAGGCGACGCCGAAGAGGTCGGCATAGGTCGCGAGACCCTCATCGAACGCCGTTCGGAAGAGCCCAAGCTTCGCCTGCACGCTCGACCCGGTTGCCCGGTGCAATGGCTCTGTCCCCCGATCGATCTCGAGAACGAAAAGGGCCGAGCGGCCGCCGGCGCGGTCGAGGGCGAAGACCCCGTCAGGGATGTACTGAGTCGCTCCGATCTGCAAGGCGACCCGCCGCCGCCGGCGTCCACCGTGTCGCACCTCCTCGTAGGCTGGGACGAAGCGATAAGCAAAGCCGTGCGCCTGGCAAGCCTCCCGGAGCCAGAGCCGGACGTCCGTAAGAATCTCGTGGTGGGCTAGGAAGCCAAGCGCAGTCGGAGCATGGCCTGGCGCCAGGATCTCGTGCGGGGCAAGGCCTTCGGCGCCGGCCACCTCCCTCGCGCCTCGCCGTGACAGGCAGTAGATGAAACGCTGATCGCCGAACGGCGTGGCGGATGGAAGCCGAAACCGCCGGACGAGGTCCAACGCCGTGATCTTGCGCAGGCGGCGCTGGGCGATCTTGAGGTGGCCGAAGTGGAGACGGCTCACCTGCACGGCGGTGAGGTAGCGAAAGAGCCAGACGTCCCGCAGCAGGGCAAGATCGCGAGGCGTCGCGTGGTACCTCGGCGGAACCAAGCGCGGAGACGGATCCATGCTCATCACAGTCGGATAGTCGGCACTGCGTTGCAGGACGGCCGGCCGCGGCGTGCAACGGCCTCCCGACTATCCAGTCGATGCGAAACGAACTCTCGACCGTGATCAAGAAGGCGGTGACCAAGCTCGGCGAAGGTCTCATCGAAGAGGCCCTGTCGCGGGAAGGGGCCAAAGGTTGCGGGGCGATCCTCTGCACTGCACCCGTGAACCTCGAGCCGCCGTATGAGCCGTTCGATGCGAACGCGATTCTCGGCAGGCACGAGCGCGAGTGGAGCGAGCCGCCCTCCGGGGATGTCCCCTGGGGCACGTACAAGATCTTCGCGGCTCCCGAGGACATCCTCTCGCTCCCCTGGATGGAGACGTTGTTCCGGGCATGGTCGCCGTTTCCAGGGCCGTTCACCTTCGAACTGATCGGCTCACACGGATCGGTCGGCGTGTGTTTCGCCATTCCCGGTGAACAAGCAGCCAGCGCGCTAGCTGTCATGTCGGGTCTCTTTCCGGCCCTCCGGGTGCAGGAGATCCGCCGTCCGTTCCAGGCACGTACGCCCTCGCTCCCGCTCGCGGTCGAGGAGATCGTGCCCGTTCCGCCGTATCACCGGACACTGTCCTTGATCGGCAAGGAAGGCGCCAGCCCCCTCGGCATCGCCTACCAGGCGATCTCGGCGCTTGGGGACGGCGAGCTCGGCGTCTACCAGGTGTTGTTCAAGCCGGCCGCACCGGAGAACGAGTGGCACTTCAACATCCAATGCCTGGTGGAAGCCGAACGGCGGGCGGCGGAGCTCCACTATCTCGGTGGTCTCTCGCCGGAGTTCTCATACGATACGGACCTTCCCTCGCGGTTGGACCCTTCGGCCAGGGAGAAGATCTCGAAGGACTGTGCGATCTACGCAGCGATCTGCCGCTATGCGGTCTGGGCGCCGCCGGCCAGGGCGGAGGGGTTCTTCGAGGTCATGCGGGGCGCCGCCGGCGTGCTGCGCTTCGGCAACCACGGCTGGAGGCGGGTATCCAACGAGACCTTTCAACGCTGTCTTGGTGGCACAGACACGCTTCGCATGGTGGTGCGCCGGAGGGCGCACAGGGGGGGATTGCCGTTGACCTCCGAGGAACTGGCGAGCTTCGTGCACCTTCCCAACGCCTGGGCGCTGGAGATGTTCACCTGCGTGGAGCGCCGCGAGGGCCACGAGTGGCGCGGGGAGGACAAGGAGACGGTCCCCTCCGGCGACGTTCAGCTCGGAGTCAACCTCTACGCCGGACGTCGTGTGCCGGTGGTGGTCCCGGCCGGAGTCCGGATGCGCCACGGTCACGTTGTGGGCATGACGGGCTACGGAAAGTCCTACCTGTTGCTCAACATGATCCTCTCGGACGCGGTCTCGGGTCAGGGCGTTTGCCTCATCGACCCCCACGGCGACCTCTCCATGGCTGTGTTGTCACGCCTACCGGAAGACCGCCTCAATGACCTCGTTTACCTCTCGTTCACGGAGACGGACCTCGTGCCGCGGTGGAACCTCTTCCGCGTGAACGCCTCGCCCGGGAAGTTCGCCGACGACTTCACGCGGGCGCTCATCGGGTCAGGCGACTTCCTGGGGGCCCAGATGGGGCACGTCATCCGCAACGGGGCGTACACCGTGCACGTTCTGCGTGGGTGCCTGAGCGACTTCGTTGCGATGCTTCAGGGGACGGAGGAGGGCAAGGCGCTCATCCGTAGGGCCATCGAGGTCGTCGAAAACCCCGATGTCCGGCGCTTCTGGACACATGAATTCCCCAAGTACAAGGGAAAGCAACTGGAGAGCACGCTCAACAAGCCATCGAGGCTCACGACCAGCGACGAGCTTGGCGCGACGTTCCGCGAGCGCGAGAACGACTACGACCCGCGCGAGTGGATGGACAAAGGCAAAGTAGTCGTGGTCAACCTCGCGTCGGGTGTGCTTGGGTTGGACTATGCGAGGTTCCTCGGCGGCTTGCTCTGTTCCGTCATTCACCGCTCGGCCCTCTCCCGGGCGGACGTCGACGAGGCGAAACGCAGACCGTTCCACCTCTACCTCGACGAGGTTCAGGACCTGCAGTCGGGCGCCCTGGCCGAGATGCTCTCGGAGGCCCGCAAGTACGGCCTGGGTGTCGTTCTGGCGCACCAGAGCATGGGCCAGCTCGAGGACTCCCTTGCCGACGCCGTGGGCAACTGCTCGACGGAGGTCGTGTTCCACCCGGTGGAAGGTGACGGGCCACGGGTGCGTCGCGAGCTGCAAGGCCGGGTGTCGGAAAAGGAGCTTTCAGGGCTCAAGCCCCGCCAAGCGTTCGCAACCGTCGGCAACCGGGTCGTCAGCCTCACGACGGTGGAGTGTGAGTGGCCCGTCCTGCGGGATGGGAGAGCTTTGGCCAGAGAAATCGCCGAGAAGACCTACATCAGGGTTGCCAGGGGTACGGAACCGCGGCCCGCCGCCGTCGTTCGCCGCCGGGAGCGGGTCTACGACTCGCTGAGAGCCAAGGAGGACACACCATGAGCATCGACGTGGATCGCGTCTTGAAGCTTCTGGACCAGTCACGGATCAACCGGGACGTGCTGATGGCACACGACGAGGCGCGCGAGAGCTTCCGCCTGCCCACGATGCGGGCCCGAGACGCGCGCGAGTTCAAGTGGATCGTAACGACGTACTACCGGCATCACATGCAACACACCGGGCAGGGGACCCCGAGCGAGGACCAGGCCGCCGGCGAGGTGTACAACCTCCTGAACAACATCTATCAGGAGGATCGCTACCAGGAGGGCTACAACGTGGCGCTCCGCATGGGGCTTGAAGGAGGAGGTGGTGGCTTTCGGGAGGTGATCAACCAGATTGCCGACGCCCTGAAGCGCCGGGCCATGCAAAAGTACATTGACCACGTGTACCTCGACCACGTGAGCCCGGTCTCGAAGTCGGACAACCTCGAGCTGGCACGCGCGTACTTCCGGCGCTTCGGAGGGATCCTGAGGGAGTTCGGGGTCGAGGTCGACGAATTCGTGTTCGCGACGAACATGCGCGCCGCGTTCGAATACCACCGGCAGGTCCTTGAGCAAATCTTCGGCATCGCCAAGAAGATCTAGGAGGCGGCTATGGCTGACGTCAACGAGCTGCTGCGCTCCCTCTCCCCTCAGGTGCTGCGCGGGCAGTTCCAGCTGCCGCACGCGGCGTCGCGTGAGGAGTTTGTGCCGAGGTTTCTGGCGACGGAGTCGCACCAGGAGATGGTGGACGAGCTGGGGAGGTTTGTCGCGCACGTGATGGAGGGATGGTTCGGGAACCGCGTGGCGTGGCGGCCGGATCACGCGCGGGCCATCGCCGTCCGGCTTCTCAACGAGAGACTCGGCGATGGCCTGAACCCCAAGGCCGGGGAGTACGCCGCGATGCAGATGTGCCGGCATGGCGACCGTGGCGGCATCCGGTACCTGCTCGACACGATCTCAGCGGCCCTGCTCCGGGAGAGCCTGGAGCAGTACCTGGACTGCGTCGTGCTGCCACGAATCCAGCATCTGCCCTTCGAGGAGAACCTCGACCTCGCCCGGCAATACGTCGCAACCTACGATGTGCTCCCGGGCCTCGAGCTGGAGAGTCCTACAAGCATCGTGCTGCGCTGGCGCCAAGTCGTCCATCAACATGCGCGGCGCGTACTCTTTGGGTAGAGGATGTGGGGTGTCGTGGTGGAGAGTTGATGGTGCTTGCCCGGGGCGGTTCCCCGACGGCACCACGAATGGAGATGGAACATTCACTCCTGCAGTGGCTTCCTCCACTGGGGTGTGCACGACTTTTCCGCACTTTCCTCTCGATCAGCTGCCTTGCGCCACATTGAAAGAGGGTCACAACCCCGTCTTCCACACGGGTGGTCACACGTGACATGAGGATAAGGGCCATCAGCGTTGACGAATCGGCCTGTGAGTGGAATTTACGCGTGTGACTACAGACCGAGGCCTTCAGGGCGCCGTTT
>JAKALX010000383.1 GCA_021823905.1 Chloroflexota bacterium
GCGGGCGAGCGGCTCGAGGCCGAGCTCGCGGGCCTTCTTCTCGCTCATCAGCAGGGCGGCGGTGAAGCCGTCGTTCGTGGGGCAGCTGTTGCCGGCCGTGATGCGGAGGTCAACGCCGCCGGGGCTCACGAGCCCCTTGATCGGCGGGAGCTGCGCAAGCGTCTCCATGTTGGTGCCGGGGCGGAGGCCTTCGTCGCGATCGAACACGACCTTCTTGCCGTGCTCGTTCTCGAGCCAGTTGCCCTGGTCGTCGAAGACGGGTTCCTCGACTTCGAGCGGGATGATTTCGTTCTTGTAGAAGCCCTTCTCGTAGGCAGCTGCCGTCTTCCTGTGGCACTCGACGGCGAACGCGTCGAGTTCCTCGCGGGAGATGTTGTAGGTCTCGGCCGCATTCTGCGCCGTCTGGGGCATGCTCACGACTGGCGAGTAGTCGAGGACGTAGTCCGGGAACGGGACGCTGTAGGTCTCCCAGTGGTCCTTCGCCATGTTGCGCTGGACCGGCGTCTGCTCGAGGCGGCGCTTGTTGAACTCGGTGATGCGGGTCGCGGGGCCCTGGGCGCCGCCGCCAAGTTGCCGGCCCATGCGCTCGGCGCCGATGGCGATGCCGCATTCCGTGGCGCCGACCTGGATCGACTGGGCGAGCCGGTGCATGGTCTCCATCGACGAGCCGCACTGGCGATTCGACTCGAAGCCGCACACCTCGGCGGGGAGACCGGCGAGGCGGCCGACTGTGGTCAGGCCGGCGAGCTCGCGGACGCCGGCGACGGTGCCGAGGCCGATGTCCTCGATCATGTCGTCGGTAACCTTCGGGTTGCGGTTGAGCAGCTCTCGAATGATGTAGGCGCCGGCCTCATCGAGGCGAGTGGCAACGAGCTTGCCGCGCCCGCCCTTCGAAAAAGCGGAGCGGACGCCATCAACGATTACGACGTTTTGCAGTTCCAAACGGATTCCTTCTTGGCGGTTCGGCGTAGGGGCCGCCGCTGAGCGTGATACGCCGCATCATACGCGAACGTAAGGGCACCGTCGCGGGGTAGAGCGAAACATGAACGAGAGGCGCGGCGAACGGCAGACCAGAGACCGGAGACCGGAGACCAGAGACCGGAGACCAGAGACCAGAGACCAGAGACCAGAGATATACTCTGCTGCGTGAGCGAACTGCCGTATCGGCGGTGGATCCTTTGGCAACGGGCGGACGCGATGGCAAGCGAAGTTGTAGCGTTCGTTGAGCGCCGCGAGCTTCCGCTTCGTCCATACTTCCGTGATCAGCTCAGTCGGGCAGCGTATTCTGTCCCGGCAAACATCGCCGAAGGACTTGGGCGCGCGACCCCGCTCGATACAGCTTCGTTCTTCGACCGAGCCAGAGGCTCCCTGTTCGAGACTGACTACTGGGTTCGCATTCTTGGCGGTCGTGGGCTGGTCGATCCCGCGGTGCAGTCACGGTGGGAACAAGAGTTCGTGGAGTTGAACGCGATGCTCGTCGCGATAAAGAGGCGGCTCTATACGCGTGCCGACGCCACTCGGTCGGCCTCTCGCCGGAACCAAGCACCACCACGGTAGTTCTGGTCTCGGGTCTCGGGTCTCGGGTCTCTTGTCTCTGGTCTCACTCAAACGCGCCGTGCCGCCCCGCCCCCTGCGCAAAGCGCGTCGCGCCCTCGCGCGTTTCGCCCGAGGCGATGACCTCGCTGCCGTGGCGGAACTCGTTGCGAATCGCTTCGCCGATGGGCATCGACCACTGCTCGTAGGACGACATCCGATCGGAGCGCATGCAGATCTGCGGGAAGGCCGCGAGTTGGCGCGCCAGCTCCTTCGCCGCTTCCAGTGCCTGGCCGGGCTCGACCAGGCGGTTGGCGAGGCCCATGCGTTGGGCTTCGTCACCCGAAACACCGCGGCCGGTAAGGATGAGATCGAGCGCGTGGCTGTGACCGAGCAGGCGAGAGAGCCGGACCGTTCCGCCGTCGACGAGGGGCACGCCCCAGCGCCGGCAGAAGACGCCGAAAACCGCGTCGCGAGCGGCCACCCGCAGGTCGCACCAGGCCGCCAGCTCGATCCCGCCGGCCACGGCGAACCCTTCGACGGCCGCGATGACCGGCTTCGAAAGCAGCATGCGCGTGGGACCCATTGGGCCGTCGCCCTCGTCGGCGGTGCGATTGCCGCGGCCGGAGCTGACCGCCTTGAGGTCGGCGCCGGCGCAGAACGTCCCGCCCGCACCGGTGAGCACGGCGACGTGGAGCGACGTGTCAGCCTCGAACCGCCGGAAGGCGCCGGCAAGCGCCTCGGCGTGGGGCCGGTCGACGGCGTTGCGCACCTCCGGCCGGTCGATGGTGACGACAGCGATGGGAGCTTCGGCTGCAAAGTGGATGGTCATGGCGGGATTGTGGATTGACGATTGTCGATTGTCGATTGGGGCGCGCCGCTCGGAGACCCCAGGGCCCGTTGAAAATGACTTATCGTCATTCCGATCATCGGGTGGTCACAACCGGTCGCAGCGAGCTTAGTCTTCCTGCATGGAGACGGCGCGCGGCGTGCAAACATTGAGCGAACGAGAGCGGCAGGTCCTGGCACTGGTTGCGAACGGCCACACCAACGCGGAGATCGCCACGATGCTCGACATCCGTTTCGAGACAGCGAAGTGGCACGTGAGCGAGATCATTTCCAAACTCGGTGTTGAATCGCGCGAGGCGGCGGCGGAGGAGTGGCGGGCGCAGAACCGGCTGGCTCAGCGACTCTCGCGTATGATGCGCGGCCTGCTCGTCCCCGGTGTCATGAAGGCAGTAGCTGCCTCGTTCGTCACGGTTATTGTCGGTGGCGTGGCAATCGCCGGCGCAGCCGCCCTCCGGGGTAACGGTGACACTCGCAGCGTTTCCTCAGCGAGCGAAGTCACGACTCCCACGCCTGTGCCGACGCCCGATCTGGCGACGAACGACGGCCTCACGCTCCGCGTGGTTCGCGCCCAGATTGACGACGTCGAGACGACGATCGACGTCGTGCTCGAAGGGCGGCCGGAGCTAGGCCATTTCGCCTCGCCGGCGTTCTTGCTCTGGGAAGGCGCGTGGCTCGAAGATGAGGCCGGCAACGTTTCACGTCCACGCCAGATGAACGGAAACGCGTCCGACCCGCGCTTCTGGTCGTTCACGTTCGATCCCGTCAGCCCGACAGCACGGGTGTTGAAGCTCACGCTCTCAAACGCGGGGTTCGTCAACGCTGCCTCGCAGGCGCTGCCAGGACAGCGCCCGCCGGACCCGTCCGCAACGATCGCGGGTCCGTGGGTGGCGGAGATCCGGGAATTTACGCCAAAGGTTAGCCTGCCGGTGCAAGTCGATACGTCACCGCGCAAGTTCGGACCGGCGGCGATTGCCATCGACGAGATCCGGCAGTCGGAACGGGCGACAGTCGTCTACGCGCACCTGATCGACTTTCCGCGAGCGGACGTACCGGGGCTCAGGCTGCAGTGGGAGCTCGTCGATCAGAGCGGCATGCATGCCGGTAATCTGGCGGGGCGCTGGGGCGACGGCCCCGGACTGGCACGGATCGAGTGGCAGTTCACCCGTACCAGCGGGCCGGTGACCCTGACGGCGCTAGGCTCCGCTCAGCCGCCCATGCGAGCGGAGTCGATTACGTTTGTTCACCCCGATGGGACCGAGGACACGAGTTCAGACTCGGATAAGGCAAAGGAGATCGCGGCGCAATGGGCCGAGCGTGCGGAGCGAATCGAGTCGGCTTTTGCCGGCACGGCTCCCGCGGAATGGAAGTTTGTGCTTCCGTAGTCCAACCCGGACTCTGACCATCGGGAACCTTCCGGCCGCTCCCATCGTTGGAACGAACGGGCCGGGCCGCGGACACCCGCCCGGCCCACCCAAACCGTTGCTCCGGGGTAGACAATGTCGCCACGGGGAAGCTGAAGGAGTGGCTCACGTGCGGAGACTGCTTCTCGTCGCGGCGGTCGCGCTGGCGGTGCTGGGGGCGGCGTGCGCGGGCGGATCGCCGATGTCGGGCA
>JAKALX010000384.1 GCA_021823905.1 Chloroflexota bacterium
GGTTGGGGCGCCGGCCGCTTCCAGCACGCTCGTGAGGAGGTGCGAGGTGGTCGTCTTCCCGTCCGTCCCGGTGATACCGACAACGGCGAGCTCGCGGCCGGGATGGCCGTGGAACCAGGCCGCCGCCCGAGCCATCGCCAACCGCGTGTCGTCGACCGCGATGATGGCCGCGCCAGCCGGCAGCGTTCGCCACGCCTCGCCGTGGTCGCGCTGAACGACAACCGCGGCCGCTCCTCGCAACACCGCCTGGTGCAGGTACTCGTGCCCGTCGACGGTGAAGCCGGGGACGGCGAGAAACAGGCTGCCGGCGCTCACACGCCGCGAGTCGTGCTCGATCCCGGAAACCACGGCGCCCGCGTCCCCAGCGACCAGCTCCGCGCGCGGCAGTTCCCCAAGCAGGCCGGCGATCGTGCGAGATTCACTCATGGCCACCCTCCCGAGGCGAAACGCACCGACCCAAATGGTACACGGAAACAGTCCTCGAACCGCTCAGGACACGTATTCGCTCAGCAGCCGAGGCAGCTCCGCCGCCAGCGCGCCGCGCCGGTAGACGTGCGCGATGCCGCTCGCACGAGCGTCTGTAAACACCTCAACCCGCACGTGCGGCGCGAACACCGCCGTGCGCATGGGGTCGAACGCCGCCACGATCGCGTTGACGTCGAACCCCTCATGAGCCAGGTCCGCGATCAGCAGGTCCGCCCGACCAATCTCCCCAACCGTCTCCACCTGCCAGGAGCGATGCCCCATCGCCCCGGCGACGCCCTCGACCGCTGAGAAGAACATCAGGTCGGTGGAGAGAACGCAGACATCCATCACGAGGCGAACGGCGTGGGAGCCGGTCGAACGGCGTCCCAGCCAGGAACCGTCGAAAGCACGTCGAGGAAGTTCGAGAGCATCCGCGCGGTAGCGCCCCAGATCAGGTCGTCCTGCCATTCGAATGACGGGAACACGTAGGTCCGCCCGTTGATCGTCCGCCGATCCGGGATCTGCGACGCCGGATCCATGAGGTGCCGCAAGGGGACCTCGAGGAGGTACGCCACCTCCGCGTCGCTGAAACGCCAGCCGTAGGGGTAGTGCGAGAGCCAGCCGACGTACGGTGTCACGCGGAAGTTCGAAACCGTCACCATCTGGTCGAGTTCGCCAAGGACGTCGACATGGTCGGGATGGACGCCGATCTCCTCGTGCGTCTCACGCAACGCCGTGAACAACAGGTCGCGGTCATCAGGGTCGGCCGCACCGCCGGGGAAGCTGATCTGGCCCTTGTGGTGCTCCACGTGGTCGGTGCGCTTCTGGAAGACGACGTGCGGCTGACCGTCGTGTTCGTACATGAGCAGCAAGACCGCCGCGCGCGGAATCGCCGGGTCCGCGTCGACCGCCTGGGGGCTGTACTGCGCCAGTGCCTGGCGGAAGAGATCCTTCACCCGATAACACCCTCGACGTGGCGCCGCGCCGTCGAGCTGCGCAGCTCCTGCCAGATCGACTCGTCCAGGGCCCGCGCCTCGGCGCCGGGAAGCCCCTCGACCGCGGCGTGGACGTCGATCAGCAGCCGTCGCAGCTCGCTGTTCTCTCGCGTCAGCGCGCTGATCCGAAGGTCGGCGTTTGGCGCCCGGTCGTCAAGCGTGCTGATACGCGCCCGCTGATCGGCGCTCACCAAAGTGGAGGCGCGGGCCAGCAGCGCCCGCACGGCGAGGTTCTCTTCGGCGAGGACCGCCGCCGCCCGGTCGTAGTCCTGTGCCAGGAGCACGAGCAGCGTCGCCGAAAGCCCGACCGTCTGTTGCGCGAACGGCGTCTTCACCTCGGGGAGCACCTGCACGCCAAGCGCGCCCGCAAGCGCACCAAGGACCTTCGGCGCGTCCGGCGTCATGCGTCCCTCCCCATCGAATGCAGCAGGATCTCGTCCTGGCGGTTGATGAGCCCCCACGACGTGTAGGCGAGGATCGGTTCCTGCGTCTTGCCGGAGTCGAACGCCTTCGCCCCGGTCACCCAGATCCCCTGCGCCTTGACGCCGCTGAACACGTCCCACCAGTGCAACGCCTCGCGGTCAGCCTTCAGGCCGCTGGCCGCTTCCCACGTCCGGATTGCCTCGTCTCGCTGCACGATGCCGCCCATCAGCGGCGTCCCCACCCGCCACAGCTCCATGAACGACCAGGCGAGATCCTCGAGTGGGTCGCCCAGGTGCGCCATCTCCCAGTCGACGATGCCCTTGATCCCTTCCTTCGTGTACAGGAAGTTGCCGACCCTGTAGTCGCCGTGAACCACGCTGACGCGCTGCGCGGGCGGCGGCGGATTGCGCTTCAACCAGCGGATGGCGGCTCGCGCGATCGGTTGCGGCGTGAGCTCGTTGCGGTCGATCATGTCTTCCCAGTAGGCCACTTCGCGCGACCAGCAGGTCTCGGGCGCCGGTGCGTCGATGAGCCTGGCAATCCCGGATTGCCGCCAGTCGAACGTGTGAATCGCGGCGGCGATCTCGTAGAGCTGGCGCGCCAGCATCGGCCGCGCCTCGGCGTAATCCGGCTCCTGGATACGGCGCGGACTCGAGTCGCAGCCGAGAATGCGCTCCATGATGAAGAAGGCGCCGTTCAGGTGGCTTTCGTCCTGTTCGAGCCAACGCATCCGGGGTACGGGCACCGCCGATTCGGCGAAAGCGTCGTAGAACGTGTACTCCACCTCGCGGTCCGACTCGACCAGGCTGGCCGGCGGATCCTTCCGGAGAATGAAGTTCGCGGTCACCGTCTCGCCGCCCGCGCTCCAGCTCGCGTCGAACATCCAGGTCTCGCGCGAGGCCCCGCCGGGGATGCGGAACAAGTTGGAGACGTTCAGGCCGGCGGCACCGGGAATCCGGGGCTCGAGGTACCGCGCAATCGCTGCTTCCACTGTGCCGGGGATCCTGTGCCGCGCGCGTGCCTCTGTCAAACGCAAAAAGCGGTCAAATCGTGCCCTTCGTGCTCGGAATGTCGCCGCCGCGTCTGATGTCCACGCGACAGGCAGCGTCGAGCGCGCGCGCGAGCGCCTTGAAGCAGGCCTCGGCCTTGTGGTGGTCGTTCACCCCGGCCAGAACCTTCACATGGACGTTCGCCTTCGCTGCGAACGCGAACGACTCCAGGAAGTGGTTTACCAGGTCCGGCGCGATGCCGCCCAGCTCCGCACCGTAGAGCTGCAAGTCGAGCGCCGCATACGGCCGGCCGCTCAGGTCGACGGCCGCGAATGCCAGCGCTTCGTCAAGCGGCATCGACGCCGAGCCCGCGCGCACAATTCCGGCCTTGTCGCCGAGCGCCTGCGCGAACGCCTCCCCGAGCGCGATGCCGCAGTCCTCGACCGTGTGGTGGGCGTCGATCCAGAGGTCGCCCTCGCAGCGCAGCTCGAGGTCGAAGACGCCGTGCTTGGCGATGTGCGTGAGCATGTGGTCGAAGAAGCCGACGCCGGTCTCGATGGCGTGCTTCCCGCTGCCGTCGAGGTTGAGCGTGATGTCGATCTTCGTTTCGTTCGTTCGCCGGGAGACCGTTGCGATGCGGGTCATTCGTTCTCCACTTCCCTCAGCGCCTCGATGAGGCGGTCGGTGTCCTCGGGCCGCCCGGCGCTGACGCGGATGTAGTTCGCCAGGTCCGGGCGGTCATAGTAGCGGACGAGCACGCCGCGCCGCCGCAGCGACGCGACAACGTCCTTCGCGCTCCTGCCCTCGACCGCGAACAGGACGAAGTTCGCGTCGCTCGGGAACGGGTGCAGCCATCCGCGCTCGGCCACCAACCGTGACATTCGCTCGCGCTCGCCGGCGATGCAGCGGACGGTTTCGAAGATTGACCCCTGGTGCTCGATCGCTACCCGCGCGGCGATGTCGGCGGCGACGCTCACGTTATACGGCTGCTTGATCGCCATCAGGTGCCCGGCCAGTTCCGGACTCGACACCGAGTAGCCCACGCGCAACCCGGCGAGCCCGGCCCACTTGCTAAACGTGCGCAGGACGACGAGGTT
>JAKALX010000385.1 GCA_021823905.1 Chloroflexota bacterium
GATGGGTCCTAAGTCCCGTTTTCGTATTCGGATATCCTGGCCGGCGCGGATTCTCGTGCTGGCGGCGATCGGATTTGCCGCGGTGGCCGGGCTGTCCACGCGCGAACCGGGTGGGAGTTCGCGCGCATCGGGCGACACGGGCGTGCTCGCGGGGGGACCAGGCGCGAGCTCCGCCGCATCGGCTGGTGGCGCCACGGCGACGGCGCAGCCGGATCCAGGGGAGGGCGCCATCGCCGCCCCGGACGCCGATCTCGTGGCGGCGGCGAAGACGGCTGAAGGGCGATTCGCGCTGCCGTTGCGGGCGTGGTCGAAAGTGACCGACCGGTATGGCGCGGCTCGTGGAGGCGGTCTCGTCCATGGCGGGATCGACCTCGCGCTCGAAGGGCTCTCGCATTCGGCGGTATACGCGGCCTGCACTGGAACGGTGGATTCGACCGGGTATTCGGGAGCGTACGGGAACCACGTGATTGTCGACTGCGGCGGCGGCTACAGCACGCTCTACGGACACCTGAGTTCGATCAAGGTCGCGCCGGGCAACGCGGTGGACAACGACACGGCGATCGGCATCTCGGGGTCGACGGGGTACTCGACGGGAGAACATCTGCACTTCGAGATCCGGTTCCGGGGCGCGCCGGTGAACCCGGAGAATTACCTGGACTTCCACATTGCGCCGGGCACGCCGCTTTCGGACGGGCCGATCTGGTTCCCGGGTAGCGCAGCTCCGACGAACGCTGCCGCCGCGACAGACGCGCCTTCGCCAACGGCGACGCCCACGGCGACGCCGACATTCACGCCAACGCCGACGCCGACGCCGACGAACACACCCACGCCAACGCCAACACCGAAGACAGTGAGGAAGACGCCGACACCGCCGCCCGTGCTGCATTAGCGCGCGACGGGAGCGCAGTGAGGGCGCGGCGCCCACCGGCCAGGAGTGTCCGGGATCGGTTCACCAGCCTCGCTGGGGAGGCTCGCAAGGCAGCAAAGAGGGTTTTTACAGACGTTTTACGGCGGAGTGGCAACATCCCGGCGGTTCCGTGCGTTCCTTTTGGTGCACGTACATTGAGCGGTTGCTACGGTTACATACCAAGCGCTGCGCGGCGATCCCCGCGCGGGAGGAACAATGAGCTGGATGAAACGAAAAACATTCGCCGTCGTGGCTGCCACGCTGGGCCTGGCGGCGATCTTCGGCGCGACGTTGGGCGTTGCCGTCGCGGGCACGGCCAACCTGGGCTCGGGGTTCAACCTCGTGGGTGGGCCAACGGGTGCGGACGTGCAGGCGAAGGACTGGGTGAGCTGCATCCCTTCGACGTCGTGGGCCTCGGTCTACATCTGGGATGCGCCAAACCAGCGCTGGCTGCACTACTTCAACACGACGGCGGGCGTCCCGGCGTATGTGAACCAGCAGGCGAGCGGCGGCATCGGTTCGATTCCGCGTTACTCCGGCGTGGTGATGATCATGAACACGGCGGTGTCTTCGGCGAAGCTCCCGGATTCGCCGAGCCAGGCTTGCACCAGCTAGGCGGCAGCCCTCGCCCCGAGCGTTTTCCTCCGGGCGGGGAGGGAGAATGCAACCAGGCAAAGCCCCCCTTCGCGGGGGGTTTTTGTTTGCGCCGGGCCAGACCGCACAATGGGATCACAAATCCACTTGCTGGAGCAGTGCATGGGCGCCGTGATCCGCATCTCTCGCGGCCATCTTGAGTCCATGGTCGCGCACGCGCTCGATGACGCCCCGATGGAGTGCTGCGGAGTGATCGCGGCGAGCGGGGGTGTCGTAACCGCGGTGCATCGGGCGAAGAACGTAGAAGCGAGCCCCTACCGCTTCAGCATCGACCCGCTGGAGACGCGGCGGATTGAGGAGCAGATCGAGACGGAAGGCGGGGAGATGGCCGGTTTCTACCATTCGCACACGGGTAGCGATCCGATCCCCAGCCCGACGGACATCCGGATGATGGGCCCGTTCTTCGGGCCGCCCTTCGTGCATTTCGTGATCGGCGTGGCGGACCGGGAGCATCCGATTGCGCGGTGCTGGTTCATCGAGAACGGCGACCGGACGGAGCAGGAATTCGAGGTCATCGACTGAGCGCGATGCCCTGGCCCCTGGCGCGAACGTACAGCCAGCCTTCGCTGGAGGTGTCGGGCCGCTGTCTGCGCTGGGGCGCCCGGACCTACGTCATGGGGATCATCAACGTGACGCCGGATTCGTTCAGTGGTGACGGGGTCGGAACGAATGTCGCCGCGGCCGTGCGCCTCGCGGCGACATTCGAGCGTGCGGGCGCCGACATGCTGGACGTTGGCGGGGAATCCTCACGGCCGGGGGCGGAGCCGCTGGCGCCGGAAATGGAAATGGAACGTGTTTTGCCCGCGATCCAGGCAATCCGCAAGGTGTCGAAGCTGCCGATCGCGGTGGACACCTACCATGCGTCGGTGGCGCGGGCGGCGCTCGATGCCGGGGCGGAGATGGTGAACGACATCCACGGCCTGCGATTCGACCAGCGAATGGCCGCGATCGTGGCGGATTCTGGTGCGGCGCTCGTGGCGATGCACAACCAGCGAGGGCGGCCGTTTCACGACGTCGCCGGGGACATCCGGGCAGGATTCGACGAAACGCTCCGGATCGCCGACGCGGCGGGGATCGATCGCGGGCGGATTGTCCTCGACCCGGGATTCGGCTTCGGCTGGAAGCCGGAGCGGAACCTGGAGATGATCCGGCGGCTGCCCGAGCTGTGGGATTACGAGCTGCCACTGCTGTTGGGGCCGTCGCGGAAGTCGACGATCGGGCTGGTGCTCGACGCACCGGTCGACGACCGGTTGGAAGGCACCCTGGCGGCCGTTGTCGCGGGGATCGGCGCGGGAGCGGACGTTGTTCGCGTTCACGATGTCCGGGAGGCGGTCCGAGCAGCGCGCCTGGCCGACGCGATCGTCCGGGATAACTGGCGTGCGGAGCCATGACGCGGGTAGTCGTCGCGCTTGGTTCGAACCTGGGGGACCGGGCGGCAAACCTCAGCCGGGCGCTCGGCGAGCTGGATCGCCGCGGCGTGAAGGTCACAAAGTGGTCGTCGATCTGGGAGACGGCGCCCGTGCCGGCGGACCAGCCCAGCTACCTGAACGCCGCGATCGTGGGCGAAACCGTCCTCGATCCGGAACCGCTGCTGGAGCTGCTCAAAGCGATCGAGCGGGAGCTTGGGAGGCAGCCCGGACGGCGCTGGGGGCCGCGCGAGATCGACCTGGACATCCTGTTCTTCGGAGACGAGCGGTACGAGAGTGAGTCGCTCGTGATCCCGCACCTTCGGATCGCCGAGCGCGGGTTCGTGCTCGCGCCGCTGGCGGAGGTATTGGATGGGCCGCTGCCGGTGCTGGGAAGATCAGCGAAGGAACTGCTCGAAGAGGTGGGAACGGACGGGATCGAACGCACCGGGCTCAGGCTGCGCTAGCGTTTCGAGCTAGACCCAGGGATGGTCGTCAAAGCGCTCTCCGCCGGTGACGTGAATCAGAGCGCCCCACATCGAAAGGATGCCGACCGTTCCGAGGATGCCGGCGACCGGCGCCATGATCGTGCCATAGTGCGTGAGGCTGTTGACGGCGCCGAAGAACGACACGATCGAAAGCACGAAGAGGGCGATTGCGCGAATCAGACTGCCGTTGTCCGGCCGTTCGAACCGCGGCACTTTTGGGGCTGCCTCGTGGGGAGCCGGGTCCGCGGCGTGAACCTGCGCATGGCTGTCGCCGTGCTCGCAGCCTTCGCAGGCGTGTGCGCCGTCGTTGTCGTGGTGATCGCCGTGTACTTCCATTTAGTCGCGTTGGTCCGGGGGCAAGAGATTCGGGATGCCGTCCTCGACAGGGTAGCGCTCGCCGCACTTCGTGCAGGTAAGACTGCCCTCCATGATCTCGCCCTCGACCTCGGTGGTTACCTCGAGACGAAGGTCGCCGTGGCACATGGGGCAGACGAGGATC
>JAKALX010000386.1 GCA_021823905.1 Chloroflexota bacterium
GGGGCTTTCGTCTTTTGCGAGCGCGGCGTGGTTCGGATCGCGCTTCGAGGGCACGGCGGTAATCTCGCGGTCGAAATAGCCGCGCGCGAAGGCCGCGCCCCAGCGCTGCTGGCTCATGACCGACCACTCGTCCATCTGCTCGCGGGTGATCGACCGCTTCGCCGCCATGGTGTCGCCCTGGTTCGCCATGTGGACGTTTTCGAAGGCGCACCAGAGCCCGTCGTACACCATCCCGTCAATGAGCGTCCGGTTGCCCATTCGCGCGCCCCAGCGCGTGGCCATGTCGTAGTAGGGCGCGTTCGACATCGACTCCATGCCGCCCGCGAGCACCAGGTCGTTCTCGCCCGCGGCGATGAGAAGTCCCGCCAGCGTGACAGCGCGCATCCCGCTCCCGCAGACCTTGTTGACGAGGAGCGCGGGCGTGCTCTCGGGCAGCCCGCCGTGAATCGCGGCCTGGCGGGCCGGCAGCTGCCCGGCGCCAGCCTGCAGCACCTGACCCAACACCACGTTGTCGACGGTGCCGGGGTCGATGCCGCCGCGCTCGATCAACGTCCGTATGAGGTGGCTGGCCAGGTCCGCCGCGGAGTGATCTTTCAACCCGCCGCCGAGCTTGCCCCAGGGCGTCCGCGTGGCATCGAGGATGAGAACGTCGCGCATCAGCATGTCTCCCGGTCGGTTCATCGTACCGCAGGATCATCGGAAAGGCCGGTGGCGGCGGCGCCCGAGCGTTCGCCGGCACGACAGCGGCGGCATGATGACCCCGGTCATATGGACCTCGCGTGCAGGGGCGTCCGCGGAGAACTCGCGTCGCCCTACGGCACCATCACCACCCGGCCGAAGGCCTGCCGGCTCTCGATGTAACGGTGCGCCTCGGCCGCCTCCGAGAGCGGGAACACCCGGTCGATCGCGACGTGCAGCTCGCCCCTGGCCACATCCGCGAGCAAGCGCTCGATCATCGCCCGGCAGCGTTCGGCGTTGAGCTGCATCTCGGCGCCGAGGAAGACGCCGGTGATCGAGGCGTTCTTCTGCATCATTGGCCAGATCTCGGGCGCAGTGTCGTCACGCCCCGCGCGACCCACCCAGCTCACGCGGCCACGGTAGGCAAGCATCGCGACGCTGCCCTCCAGCGTCTTCCCGCCGACCGAGTCGACGACGAGATCCACGCCTCGTCCGTCGGTGATCTGCATCGCGCGCGCGACGAAGTTCTCGCGCGCGTAGTTGATTGCGTGGTCGAGCCCGATCTCCTTCAGGCGCGTGAGCTTCTCGTCGCTCGATGCGGTCGCGATGACCGTTGCGCCAGCCCGCTTCGCCAGCTGGATGGCCGCGATCCCCACCCCGCTTGCTCCCGCCTGGATCAGCACTGTCTCGCCGCGCTTCAGATGCCCGAATTCGAACAGGCAGTCGTTCGCCGTCGCGAACTCGATCGGCACGCAGGCGGCGACCTTCGGGTCCATCCCGTCGGGCAGCGGATAGGCCGAGGAGGCCGGCACGCTCACCATCGAGGCGTGCGAGCCGTAGCTCATAGTCGCGACCACCGCCTGCCCGGGCTCCCGGTCGGTCACACGCTCGCCGACCTCGCGGATGATGCCCGCCGCCTGGTAGCCGACGATGTGCGGGACGGTTGCGAGCTCGCCGCCCTGGCGGTGCAAGGTGTCGCCGCCCTGGATGCCGATCGCCTTGACTTCGATGATGACCCCGCCCGGACGGCAGACCGGGTCGGGGACCTCCTCATAGCGAAGAACCGACGGGTCGCCCGTCTCGTAATAGACGGCAGCCTTCATGGTGAGAGCTCCTCCTGGTGGTTGCGGCAGTGTACCCGCTTCCCGATTCCGGTTGCGCCCGCTCTCGCGCTACAGTGATCCGGTGAACGAAGAGATCGCCACCTGGCGGAACGAGATCGATCGGGTCGACGACCAGCTCATCGAGCTGTTCAACAGGCGTGCGCACTGCGCCATCGAGATCGGCGTGGTCAAACGCCGCCTCCGGCTGCCGATCGACGTGCCCGAGCGCGAGGCCCAGGTCGTCGCCCGGATGATCGGGCTGAACGAAGGGCCGCTCAACGCCGACGCCATCGAGCGGCTCTTCCAGGCCGTCATCGCCGAATCTCGCGCCGCCGAGCGCGCGATGCTCGAAGCCAATCGCGGGGCCTGATTCACTTGCCGGCCAGCGCGCCTACGGCTTCGCCCGTCGTCTCCGAATGTGCCGGCTGTTCTCGCTTCGCCGGCCGCGCGAACAGAATCACGACGGCCGCCAGGTAGGTGAGCAAGGCCGTCACCGTGAACGGGATGGCGTATCCGCCGGTCTGGTCGCGAAGATAGCCGATCCCGAACGGGCCGGCGCCGGCGCCAACCTGACCGACGAGGTTCACCAGCCCAAAAACCGCGCCGAACGAGACCAGCCCGAAGATCTCGCCCACCAGCAGCGACTGCATCATGTAGACGTTCCCGATGGTGAACCCGAAGACGAGCGTCAGGGCCCACGTCGCGGCCAGGTTCTCGGTGTGGATGATCAGCAGGATGGACGTCGCCTGGAGGGCGAACAGCCCTACCGTGAACTTTCGCTTGTCGAAGTTGTCCGCGAACATCCCAACGATGAGCCGCGCCACGATGCTGCCGCCGGCGGTTACGCTCAGGGCGAACGCCGCCGTGCTCCGCGAGCCCAACCGGTCTTCCAGGAACGAAATCTGGTGGAACACGTAGCCGGTTTGCGCGGTCAGCACCAGCAAGAATGCGATCGTCAGGCTCCAGAACGCCATCGTCCGGCGCGCCTGCGCCATCGACCAGTGCCGAAGCTGCACCTGCTCCGCGAGCAGGCTGTGCGCGGTCTCGGGAATGGGAACCATGTTGCCATCGGGCTTCAGCCCCATCAGCTTTGGATCCCAGGCGATCACGAGGAAGAGCACCGGCAACGCAACGGCCACGACGAGGATGCCCATCGACGGCGCCGCCAGCTCCGTCCCGCCGATGTCGACCAGCTTCGAGATCAACGGCGAGAGGATCACGCCGCCCGCCGAGACGCCGGTTGCCGAAACGGCCATCGCCTTGGCGCGGCGACGCACGAACCAGCGCGTCATGATCGCGTTGGTAGCAACCGCGGTCGACATCCCGAAGGCGATCGCGAGCACCGAGTACACCAGGTACAACTGCCAGAGCGAATGGACGAAGCCGATCGCCGCCACGCTCAGGCCCACGATGAGGATGCCGACGGCCATGAACTTGATCGGTCCGGTTCGGTCGATCCTTGGCCCGATCACCGCCGAGGTCAGCCCCGAAATACTGAAATAGAGGCCGGTTGCACCGCTCACCGCGGTGGTCGACCAGTGGTGCTCGTCCTTCAGCGGCTTGAGGAAGACGGCCAACCCGTAATACCCGACGCCCACGCCGACGAAGCTGAGCACGGCGCAACCAACGGCGATGTACCAGCCGTAGAAGACGCTCCTGGGTAATACCCGCGCGGCCGGCGGCAGGCGCATCGCGGATTGCCGATTGTCGATTGTCGATTGTCGATTGTCCGCGTTAGGCATCGAGGATCTCGTGGCTACAACTAACCGGACGCGCTCGGCGGCGTCGAATCGTCAATCGACAATCATCAATCGGCAATTCCCTACCTTCCCTCGAACGTCGGCTCGCGCCGTTCCACGAAGGCCACGGCTGCGTTCTGGTGGTCCTTCGTCTGGCCGCTGGCGATCATGTTCTCGGCCTCGCGCTGCAACGCTTCGCCGAAGGTGTGCGTCGTGCCGAAGTTGAAGTTGTCCTTCATCCGGCCGTAGGCGAGGGTCGGTCCGGCAGCGAGCCGCTTTGCCAGGGCCATCGTCTCCCCCATCAGGTCGTCGTGGGGGACGACCTTCGTCACCAACCCCAGGGCCATCGCCTCGGCGGCGGTCAGGATCGACGACATGAAGTAGAGCTCCCTGGCCTTCGCCGGTCCAACCAGGCGTTGCAGCAGCCAG
>JAKALX010000387.1 GCA_021823905.1 Chloroflexota bacterium
GATGGCCTGACGCCGCCAGCCCTGGTGCGCAACTCGCTCCGCACTTCGAGGCGGCGGTAGCGCCGGCTCGGCCGCGACCTGCGAGGGGCCGCGGACGGCGCGAGTTGCGCGCCCGTTTGGGTGCATCTCATGTTCGTGCATGTGTTGGCCGGAGGGAGTAGCCAGCCTCTGGTTGCCGGTTGCCAACCTCGTTGTCGCTGTGAGACCACCCGGTTCCGACATGGTGTCGCTCCACTATGCCGAGATTCAGCCGCGGAGCCGCGCCTCCAGGTAACGCTTGAGCACTACCGCGTTGTTGTGCTCCGCGTCATGACTGCTGAACAGCAAGGTCACCGTTCTCTTCCGTGCCGCCTCCAGCAGCGGCGCCCAAGCTTCTGGTTCAGCATCCAGCTCACTCCGATAGCGGCGCTGGAACTCTTCCCACTTCGCCGGGTCATGCCCGAACCAGCGTCGGAGCTCGGTGGTCGGCGCCACCTCCCTGGCCCATTTATCCATCCGCAGGGTGGCCTTGCGAACGCCGCGAGGCCACAGCCGCTCAACGAGGATGCGGTTCCCGTCCTCGGGGCCGGCGGGTTCATAGACGCGCTTCAGCCGAATCGCCATCTCGCCAGCCTGGCCTCCTTTCCCGTTTGCTACGTTTGCACGAGTCCGCACTGTGCGAGTGAGTTCGGGCGGGTCGTGTGGCATCGTGTCGAGCTGCCGCAATCAAGCGCGGCGGCCCCGGTGACGAAATTCCGGCGCGCGATCCGTTCCGCGTTGTTGAGCGCCATGCTCCTCTTATTTCCAGGAGTTGGCCGCGTGCGGTTGGGCCGGAATCCCGCTCGCGCCCGCGGTTCGGTTGCGCGAGTTCGCACGTCCGAGCATGCGTTCGCGGCGGTACTCATCCTGCAAAGCGTGCCAGCGCACGGTGAGCACTGCGTCGACGTCGATCATGCCGACGAGGACCGATCTCTCTCCCGGCGTGACGACTGGCAAGCGCGATCGGCCGGTCTCGGCCATGCGGTCGAGTGCCGTGCGTACCGTTTCGTTCGGGTAGGCCACGACAGGTCCGCCGGCCCCACGCAGGTCGGCCAACGACTGCCCCGAAGCGTCGGGGGTCGTGATGCGCAGAAGCGCGCGTAGATGCTGGCCGGAGATGGCGCCAGTCATGCAGCCATCCGCGTCGACGATCGGGTAGAGCCCATGGTCGGGTTCGCCGCCCGTCTCTCGGGTGACGCGTGCAAGCTCGTCCAGGGTCATCTCCGCGGGCAGCGTCGGGATGCGTGTCGCCATCACCTGCGAGACGAGCACGAGCTCGGCTGGATCGACCGCATATTCGCGTCCGAGGTGGAGTCCGCGCCGGCTGATCTTCTCGGTCAGGATGGAGCGCCTGAGGACGAGCACGGTGAAGCCGTAGGCGACGACCACCGCCACCAGCACGCCAAGCATTGCGTTCGCGTCGCGTGTCAGCTCGAAGGCGAAGGCGACGCTGGTGAGCGGTACACGCATGGTCGCGCCGAGAGCCGCACCCATGGCGACCAGCGGCCAAAAGCCCGCGCCTCGATCCGGGAGAAACGGCGCCTCGAGCGCCCCCAGAGCGCAGCCGATCATGAGCAAGGGCGCGAGCACGCCACCGGACGTCCCGGACCCCAGCGACACCGACCAGATGGTCGACTTCACCAGGACCACGCCCAGGATGACGCCCAACGAGGCGTTACCGCTGAGCAGCTCGCGGATGACCGGGTAACCAACGCCCAGCGCCCGGGGGAAGATGAGCCCGCCCGCCCCGATTGCCAGCCCACTGATCGCCGGCCACCACATCCAATGGATGGGCAGGCGGTGGAACGCGTCTTCCGAGGCGTAGACGGCTGCCGTCAAGCTCATCGAGAGGAGGCCCGTGGAGAGTCCCACGAGCACGGCCGCGCCCATACCGGCCGGCCCGAGGTCCGCGCTGTGGGCCGGCACCGGAAAGAGCGGCGCCGGGTCGAGCAGGTAGCCGCGGAACACGGCCGCGGTCGCGCTCGCAATGGCCACGGGCACGAGGCTCCGGGGTTTCAGTTCAAAGAGCAACAGCTCGGCGGCGAGCAGCGTCGCCGCCAGCGGCGCCCCAAACGTCGCCGACATGCCGGCCGCCGCGCCCGCAACGAGCAGGCTCCGCCGCTCCATGCTGGACAGCCGCAGCGCCTGAGCAACGATCGAGCCGACCGCGCCGCCCGTCAGGATGATCGGGCCCTCGGCGCCGAAGGGGCCGCCCGAGCCGATCGCGATCGCGGAGGCGAGCGGTTTCATCACTGCCACGCGCGGCTCCACCCGGCTGCCGTTGACGAGGATCGCCTCGATCGCCTCGGGAATGCCGTGCCCGCGGATGCGCTCTGATCCCCAGCGGGCGAGGCACCCGACGACCAGCCCGCCGCCCACGGGGATGACAAGCAACAGCGGGCCGCGGTGGACGTGGGCAAGGTCCGCCTCGCTCACCGAGATCGTGTGGAAGAAGAAGAAGTTGGTGAACAAGCGAATGAGCTCGAGCAGCACATAGGCGACGCCGGTCGCCACGATTCCGACGCCCACGGCGATGAGCGAGATTAACAGTACCCGGCGGCTGGTCGTGAAGTCGCCAAGCGTCTTCGGCGGAGTCGCGTCGGTGGCGAAGCGCCAGAGCCAGTCGAGCACTGGCCCGCACCGCATGGGATGCCGATTCAAGGGCGCGCCACCGGCCGGCCGGCAGCCGCCAGCTCGGCGAGCACGGTGACCAGCGAGAGGGCTGCCTTACGCAGCTCCTCGATGTGGGCGGCGGAAAGGCCACGGAGCACCCGTGCCCCCTCGGGCGTAAGCGAGACGAGTACCTGGCGGCGGTCTAGCGCCGATGCCTCGCGGCGCACGAGGGATCGGGCCGCGGCGCGGTCGACCAGTTCGACCGCGGTGTGGTGGCGAACCTGGAGCCGTTCCGCCACCTCGCCGATGGGAATGCCTGTACCTGCTCCCCGCGCCTGGATCGTGAGCAGGAGCTGGTGCTGCTGGGGGTCAATGCCCGCTTCCCGCGCCGCCTGTTCGCTGAAGTGCAGGAACCGCCGGATGACGTAGCGAAACTCGTGGAGACGTTCGTACTCGTCCTGTGAAATCGAGGCCTCGTTTGTCACCTGGGAACTATATCGTGACGCGATACGTTTAGCAACGGAAGTGGCTTGGCGCGCTCAACGAGCTCGTCGCCCGGCCCAAACGAGCGCTCTGGCCGATACGGAGTTCACTGGACGGTGATCGTAGCGTGCATTTGCGGGTGGAAGTCGCAGGTGATCTTGTATGTCCCTGGAGCGCCAGCCGTCCAGACAAAGACGTCGCCCTTGTGCATGATGCCCGACAGGTTCACGCCGTTCACGTCGATGGTATGCAGCGCGTCGTCGCGACTCTTGAAGTACACCTTCTCGCCGGATTTCACCGTCACGTTGTCTTTCGTGAACGCGAGGTTTTGTTGATCGATTTCCGCCGCACCCGGCGGGATCTGGACGGCGCCCGGGGCGGACGGCGAGGCGGTAGTGGCGCTGCCACGTGCCGTGGTAGGTGTCGCGGTGTTGGCGATCACCGTGGGCGTCGTGCCCTGGTTGCCGCCCCCGCCACAGGCAGCCGCCCCGAGAACCATGAGCCCGGCCGGCAACGCGATAAGAACTGATCTCCGCATCTCTTGCCTCCATTTCTATCGTTTCAAGATATAATATCGCCTCCGCTGGTGCCGCGCTGCCCTCACCGTGCCGGGACCGACGGCGTGATTTCCTTTTGGAACGACGCTGCCGAACGGACTGAGCGTCGGCCTGGCTAGCCGGAACAGATTCGTGAAGCGCGTTGGAAGGGCTTCGAGCGCGCATGCGCATGCCCTCCCGCCCTGGCAGCAAAAGAGCCTGTGTTGACCTGAGCTTTGCGATCGTCAACGACTGAGAGCCCCTGACATTCGTTGC
>JAKALX010000388.1 GCA_021823905.1 Chloroflexota bacterium
GCGAGGAAGCGACGGCGGCCGTCCTCGATTTCCTGGCGCGCCACCCGCTTTCGGCGTGAAAGCGATCCGCGCGGCAAGCCCTGCCGACGCGCCCTCGCTTGCCCGCCTGCGTTATGAGTTTCGTGCCGCCGCCAATCCCGCGGTCGAGGACGAAGCCGCGTTCGTCGCACGCTGCACGCAATGGATGGAGGCGCGCCTGGCGGCCGGGACGAGCTGGCGCTGCTGGCTCGTCGAAGATTCCGGCCGTATCACCGGCAACCTCTGGCTCCAGCTCATCGAAAAGATCCCCAACCCAGCGATCGAACTCGAGCAGCACGCCTACATCACCAGCGTCTACGTGTCCCCCGCCGCCCGCGCTTCAGGCGCCGGCGAAGCCCTTCTCGAAACGGCCCTTGCCTTTTGCCGAGAGGAGCGCGTCGATTCCGTCATCCTCTGGCCAACGGCGCGCAGCCGTGCGCTCTACGCCCGCCACGGCTTCGCCGTCCGCGACGACCTGATGGAAGCGATCCTCGACGAAGGCCGCCACCTCCCGTAACCCGCGTTCGTCACCTGGTCCCGGGACCTGTCTCTTGTCTCTTCTCTCGTGATCCGTCACGCTTCGCACAAATGTTCGCTGATCTGGCGCCCGGCCCGGCCGATCCGCCCGCCTCGCCGTTGCGCGACCGTCTCCGCGCCGCGCTCCATCAGCCGGCGCGCAACCCGGTCGCCCGCGCTGAAAGCGTCACCGAGCTCACGGATCTCTCCAGGCTCGGCGGGCGCTGGTTCCAGTCGGAGCACGGGCCAGGGTACGTCGTCGAAAGCGTCTACGAGTCGGGCCACGAGCACGGGCGCATCCCGCTCCACCGTGCCCTCAGCGTCGATCCCGCGCGGCTTGCCGGCCAGGTCCGGGACGCGCGTCTCGGCGAGTGCGATCCGGCGGCCTTCCTCTACGTCGACACCGAGACGACGGGCCTTGGCGGCGCCGGTTCCATGGTCTTCCTTGCCGGCGTCGCGCGCTTCGATGGCTCGCTCCTTCGCCTCCGCCAGTACCTGCTTCCGTCGCCAGCCTACGAGGGTGGCCTCCTTGGCGGGCTGGGCGGCGACCTGGAGCGGGCGGCGGCGCTCGTCAGTTACAACGGCAAGTCATTCGACCTGCCCCTCCTCGAATCGCGCTACATCCTTTCGCGCATGCGGCCCACGTGGCGCCAGCTGCCGCACCTCGACCTTCTCCACCCCAACCGGCGGCTGTTCAAGGGTTCGTTCGATTCGCACCGCCTGGTCAACATGGAGGTCGAGCTGCTGGGCTTCGAACGCGAAGACGACTGCCCGTCCGCGGAAGTACCGGAGATGTACTTCCGCTTCCAGCGCACCAGCGACCCGACGCACATCCTCCCCGTGCTTCGCCACAACGCCTGGGACGTCCTCTCGCTGGTGGCGCTGGCCGCACATCTCGCCGGCGTCATCGACGGGGCGGGCGCGCCGCTCCAGGCTGCCCGCGCGGCCGAATACGCCGGCGACCACGAGACGGCTGCCCGCTATTACGAGGAAGCGGTCACCAGCCTCGAGCGAGCCCAGCGCCTGGAAGCCATGGAGCACGCCGCACGCTGTTACGCGAGGCTCCAGCGCTGGGACCACGCTGCCCGCTGCTGGCAGGCGATTGTCGACGAGCCGCGCTCGCGCCGCGTCCTCCCCTACGTCGAGCTGGCGAAGATCGCCGAGCACCGCACCCGTGACCGAGGCGAGGCCTACATGCTGGTCGAGACGGCGATCGGCCTCGTCGAGCGGGGCCTCGTCCGGCCAGGCCCGCCCGGCGCCGAGACCAGCCTGGGCGCCCTGGAGCACCGCCGCGGCCGGTTGCGGCGCCTGCTCGGGGAGACGGCCGGAGCCGTCACTGACAGCGTTGGCGAGCCGGCTACGGCCGCCGCCGGAGGATTTCCGTAGCGGCGGCGCAGGCGTGGTCGGCCAGTCGCCCGGGGAAGTCGCTCGCGAGGTCATAGTCCGCCTGGTTGCGTAGCTTCCGCAGCTGTTCGAGATAGTCGCTGAGCTCGCTGGACGTGCCGAGTGCTTCGCGAAGGCGGAGATGGTCGCGCGCCGAGCCGGTCAGGCGGAAGCCGGTTCCGGCCGCCGCCGCGGCTAAATGACTGAAAACCGCGAAATAGGCCCTCGAAGCAGCACAGCGCCGGGAGGCTTCGTCGCTCTCCGCCGCCAACCGAATCGCCAGATCGAGGAGGTTGGCCGGCGTGATCATTCCCCGGACGTCATGTAGCTCAACGGGATGTCCGGCTCGAGGAGATGGCGCGCGCGCAGTGCCCGGCAAACGCGGAGGTGCAGCGCCCAGTACGTCTCGGCGCTGACGCCGCCATGCAGTTTCGCCAGCAGCAGCGTTTGGGGTCCGCACTCCTCAATCTCAGGGTCTGCGTAGGGTTGCACCGAGATTTCCGCGGAAGCCGCCGCGTCAGCCAGCTCACGCTCGATGACGCGAATTGCCGACGCCAGTTGCTTCTCCGTGACCATGATGGGGTCGGTGCTGCGTTGAATCATCGGTGCCATCGTACCGCCATTCGATGCTTGCGATAACACGTGTTTCGAGGCGCGGCCGTTGCCGCTGGGCGTGGCAGTCGCACGCTCGAAATGTCCGCCGGTGCACGGCGGGCTGCCGCAGCCGCTTGACGTGCCCGCTACACTTGCGACCAATTCGTGAGGTGAAGAGGCCATGTCCATTTTTCTTGATGCCGCCCGCGACGAATCCGGGCACGCCGTCACGCTTGCCGGCGCGCTGGTTGCCGCCATCGGGCTGATCCTGCTCGGCATCGGCGCCGCGAACGACACGGGCTGGCTCGCCGTTGCCGGCGGGATCGTTGCCGCCGTGGGCGTCCTTGGCTACGACGTGCTCCGTCACACAAGGCTCGATTACGGGTTTTTCGACCGGCTCGACAAGCTCGAGAAGAAGTAGTCCGGCTGAACCTCGTGCTCACGCGTTCCCGACGGATCGATTGAGGAGCCGGCGACCTCGTCGCCGCCTGCGCCACGGTTTCGTTCGCGCCAGATTGGACGAAGATTAAGGTCTGTAAATGTTTCGGCGCGGCCGTTCCATGACAATGGGGGCATGCATCTCCTGCTTGTCGAAGACGAACGGCGCCTGGCCACGGCCGTGCGTCGCGTGCTCGAGGAAGAAGGCCACGTTGTTGACTGGGTGGACGACGGCGCCGACGCGCTCGCCCAGGCGCAAACCGAGGAATACGACCTCGTTCTCCTCGACGTCATGCTCCCGTCGCTCGACGGCTACGAGGTAGCGCGCCGCCTGCGCGCGAAGTCGAACACTGTCCCAATCCTGATGCTCACTGCTCGCGACGGCGTCAGCGACCGCGTGCAGGGGCTCGATTCGGGGGCCGACGACTACCTCGTCAAACCGTTCGCGCTCGCCGAGCTTCTTGCGCGCGTCCGTGCCCTCACGCGACGGGCCAAAATGCTCCCCGGCGACAGCTCCGTCCTCAAAGTCTCCGACCTCGAGCTCGACCTGAAGACGCGGGAGGCTATCCGCGGCGGCAAACGCATCGAGCTGACGGCGAAGGAGTTCGCCCTCCTCGAAGTGATGATGCGCCACCCCGGCCAGGTGATGACCCGCTCGCAGCTTCTCGACCGCATCTGGAGCTACGACGTCCTCACCGAGTCGAACATCGTTGACATCTACATTCACTACCTGAGGAACAAGATCGACCGGGACTTCGACGAAAAGCTCATCCGGACGGTGCGGGGCGTCGGCTACGCCCTGCGCTCGGTCTGATGTTCGGGCGGGCGCGGCTCACTCTCGCGGGCTTCTATGCCGCTGTCATGGCCGTCACCATCCTTGCCATCGGCGCGGTCGCCTACGTGGTCATCAGCCACTCCCTCGACGACGAGATCAACTCGGCGATCAGGGCGACGGCGACCG
>JAKALX010000389.1 GCA_021823905.1 Chloroflexota bacterium
GCTTAGGTACGAAGGAGGCACACGCTATGTCTGGTCGCAACTGCCCTCGCTGCCGCGGCAGCATGTTCGTCGAGGACTACCTCGTGGAGCGAGACTGGGTATGCCTCCAGTGCGGCAACCGGATGCCGGTCGTTGACCATGGCTTACGCGGGTGGGGCACGACCTTGGGCCGCCGCCGCGCTTAGCGTGGATTCGTTGCGCCTGGGAGTAGGTCACCTCCGCGTGGTCGCAGATATGGCGGATATGCGGCCGCGTGGTTCTATCCGCGGCCTGTAACGACTCTGCAACCCTCCGCGAGTCGCTGGAAGACTCGGGCGCAACACCCGAGTCCGTACGGTTGTTGGGGGCCGGCCGCGATTCGCCTTCGGAGGCGCTGGCCGCCAGAACAGGAGACTCCGAATGCAGTCACCCCAGGAAATGGACATGCGTACGCCCTCGGTGCTTAGGCAATCGACGGTCAGTTGTTGGGGGAGTCGCCATCCCGGACCGCGCGGTGGCGCCTGCGTTGCTGACAACTTTGTCGCCTGGGCGGCGGGAGCGTGAGCGGAGCGCTGCAAGGAGGGCTGGCTGTGGACGCGCACATCACGAGCCTCGCGAACGGCGACCGCGCCAAGGCGGCACGGGTGCTTCTGGTGTCCAACCGGCTCCCGGTGACGGTTGCTCTCGACGAACAAGGCGCCGTCAACGTCAGTTGGTCAGCAGGCGGCCTGGCCACCGGGCTGCGGGGTGCGTACAAGTGCGCCGACAGCCTCTGGATCGGGTGGCCGGGGCTCCCAGACTTGCCCGGTGAGGCTGAAGAAGCGGTCGCGGCCGAGCTGGAGCGATTCCGGTGCTCGGCGGTGCACCTCTCCGCCGACGAGATCCGGGCGTCGTACGAGGACGTTGCGAACGGCGTCCTTTGGCCCGCATTCCACTACGAGCTCGACCGCCTGCCCGCCGAACTTGCCGGTTGGGATGTCTTTCGGAAGGTGAACGAGCGGTTTGCCGAAGCGGTTGCCCGCCACTACCGGCCGGGGGACCTGATCTGGGTGCACGATTATCAGCTTTGCCTCGTGCCAGCCATCCTCCGGCGCCTGATCCCCGATGCTCCAATCGGCTTCTTTTTTCACATTCCGTTCCCCTCATCCGAGGTCTTCAGCGTCATCCCGTGGCGGGAAGAGCTGCTCACCGGGCTTCTCGGCGCTGACCTCATCGGGTTCCACACCGCTTCCTACCTCCGTCACTTCGCCACCACGCTGCGCCGGGTGCTCGGCATGGAGGTGGACATCGAGACCGTGCAACATTCGCGCCGCGAGACCCATCTCGGAGTGTTCCCGATGGGCGTAGACGTGCCCGCCTGGTCTGAGCTCGGTGCGCGGGCTGACGTGACCGCGCGCGCCTCCGAGATTCGTGGCGAAGATCCCGAGCAGCGCATCCTCCTCGGAATCGATCGTCTCGATTACACGAAGGGCATACCGCGTCGCATCCTTGCGATCGACCGTTTGCTCAGCCTCGAACCGGACCTTCGCGGGAAGGTGCGTTTCGTTCAGGTCACGGTACCCTCACGCGAGAACGTGGAGTCCTACGCTTCGTTCAGTCGTGACCTCGACGAGTTGATCGGCCATGTGAACAGCACCTGGGCAACCGAAAATTGGGTGCCAATCCACAACCTTCACCGCTCGCTCCCGCAGGACGAGATCGCCGCGCTCTACCGGGCCAGTGACGTGATGCTGGTCACGCCGGTGCGCGACGGCATGAACCTCGTCGCCAAGGAGTTCGTCGCGTCCCGCGGCGACGACGACGGTGTCCTGATCCTCAGCGAGTTCGCGGGTGCGGCCGTCGAGCTGAGCGCCGCGCTTCACGTCAATCCGTACGACGTGGACGCCATGGCGCTGCGTATCCGTGAGGCCCTTGCCATGCCCGCGGACGAGCGCCGCCGGCGTATGCAGGCCCTCCGGGCGCAGGTTGGCGCTCACGACATTCGCAACTGGGCCGATGCCTTTGTCGGCCGCCTTGCTGAGGTGGTGGCACGACGGGATGCCGCGCAACAGCAACTGGGTGCGCCGCACGGGACGTTGGTCGCGGAGTTGCGAGCGGCCGAAGCGGTGCTTGTTCTGCTCGACTACGACGGAACGCTCGTGCCCTTCGCGCCCACACCGGAACAGGCTGCGCCGGATCGCCCGCTGCTGACGCTGCTCAACGAACTCGCAAGCCGGCCGCGAACGGAGGTCCACATCCTCAGCGGGCGCGATCACGCGACATTGGGCTCCTGGTTCGCCGGTCTCCCGGTTGGCCTCCACGCCGAGCACGGGTTCTGGTCCCGCTGGCCGGGCAGCGGTCACTGGACGCAGTGCCAGCGCGTGAGCGACGAGTGGAAAGAACGGATCCGGCCGATTCTCGAATACTTCACGCGCGCCACTCCGGGCAGTTTCGTCGAGGAGAAGCCGCACTCCCTTGCGTGGCACTACCGGCTTGCGACCGATGACTTCGTCGGGGGCTGCGATTTCGGCGAGCACCAGGGGAAGGAGCTGCGCCTTCTGCTCGTCGAGCTCCTGGGCCGCGCGCCATTGAACGTGCTGGCGGGTAACCGGGTGGTCGAGGTCCGGCCCGAAGGGGTTAGCAAGGGAGCTGCCGCGCCATTGATCCTGGACCGCCACCCCGGCGCCACCGTCGTCGCCATCGGCGACGACACGACCGACGAAGACCTGTTCAGGGCCTTGCCCTCGGGAGCGCTCACCGTCCACGTCGGCGCCGGGCCATCGGTTGCGCGCTTCCGTTTGCCCGATCACGACAGCGTCCGGCGGCTGCTCAGCGAGCTCTGCGAGCGGGCCCCCGCGGCCGTTGGTGTCGCGCCTTCGCCGTCCGGGCGGGCGCGGGTTGCCGGGGCCGCGTTCCGACGGTGGACTCATCGTCCGTTCGGCGCGCGGGGCCAGGAAGTTCATGGCTGAAGGCGGGGCGCGGTGGTCGGCTCTCCGGACACTGCGTCCGGCATCGGCTGGAGTTCGTGGCGCCAGGCAGGCGCCTGCCGGGGCGAGCGCCCCGGCAGCAGCAACTGAAGCTTTGATTCCGTCGCCGCCACCGGAGCATCGCCCCTCCCGTGTCTTTATCGAGAACGTCCGTCCGGCCGTCGACGGGGGCAGGTTCGCAACGAAGCGCATCGTCGGCGACTGTGTCGAAGTGAGAGCGCGGATCGCGGTCGACGGGCACGATCGGCTGGCCGCGGCCGCGCTCTTTCGCGCCGAGGGTGAACCGGGCTGGGAAGCGGCTCCGATGTGCCAGCTCCAGAACGACGACTGGGCCGGCTTCTTCATGGTCAGCCGCCTCGGTCGCTTCGAGTTCACGGTCGAAGCCTGGATCGATACGTTTGGGTCATGGCTTGCGGCCTTCAAGCGGCGGCTCGAAGCTGGCGAGGACATCACTGCCGAGGCGCCGGAAGGGGCAGCTCAGATGGTCGCCGCCGCCAGCAGCGCGCCGCCGGAAGAAGCGCGGCTGCTGCGGGAATCGGCGGCGCGGCTGCCTGGAACCACGCCGCGCGAGATGTTCGGCCTGGCGGAGCGGTGCCGGCCGCTGGTCGAACAGTACCAGGAGCGGCGCTCCCTCACACGCTTCCCCGCCACGCTGGTGGTGGAAGCCGACCGGGAGCGCGCACGCCACGGCGCGTGGTACGAACTCTTCCCACGTTCGGCGGGCCAGGCCGGCCAGCATGGTTCGTTCGCGGACGTGGAGGCGTGGCTGCCGTACGTGGCGGGGATGGGCTTCGATGTCCTCTACTTTCCACCGATCCATCCGATAGGGCGCACGCACCGCAAAGGCAAGAACAACGCAGCCATCGCGGCCGCGGGAGACCCCGGCAGCCCGTGGGCTATCGGCGCCGCTGAGGGCGGTCACACCGCGGTCCACCCGCTGCTAGATC
>JAKALX010000390.1 GCA_021823905.1 Chloroflexota bacterium
CCTGCTACCGGGCGCTCCGGCGCTTACCCGGACGGGACTTGCACCCGCAAGGTCGATGCAGCGTGAAACCGCTCTGACGGTTTCGTCAGGACGCACCGCACGAGGAGGCTAAGCACGACGGGCAGGCGGTGTTCAGGGCGCTCGGTCAGGCTTTCGAGGACTACCTGCAAGCTCTCCTCGATGATCTTCGGCCAGGGGAGGCGTGCCGCGGCGATGAGCGAGGGGAAGGGTTCTCCGATTTCTATCTTCTCGAGGGGGACACGCTCTTGGCCTTCGAGGCGAAGGCAAACGTGATGAGAGACGACGTAAAGTGGGCCGGCAATATCGCCTGCATCAGAAGCGAGCTGCAGAAGATCGTGAAGCAGAACCAGCTAATGAGGGCGATTGAGAAGTACCTGCGTGAGCACCTCGAGCTCCAAGGAAGGGTAACACGCGTGGTTCCCGTGTTCACGGTCTTGGATCCAGTGTTTGCTTGCCCGGGCCTGGAGGCAGAAGTCCAACGTGCTGTCTCAAAGCCCGTCCTTGAATACCGTGTTGATGACCCGCATCTACTGTTCGTTGGCGAGTTGGAGCTGGCCGGTCTCTACATCCGTGAGGGGCTCCTGGCCAAACTCCTTGATGTGCGGCGCAGCGTGGCAGGAGCCGGCTGGGTCACACTCGGCCAGGTGATCTCTCGCCATAAGTCAACGGTCACTTCGGCCCTGGGGCAGTGGCTGGAACCCTACGACGCACATGAGGGAACAAGAGACGCCTTGAACGAACTCCTGCGTGATTTTCAGGTTCGGCACGGTGGTGCTTTGTCCCACGTATAAGGTGAGCGCCCGAAAATGCACGGCAGCGGCCGGGTGTCAGGCCAAGCCGGCGCGTGGAACGTATCCGGGGGGCTGGTTGCGCAGGTTGTTGAGGGCGCCACAGCGGAGTGGCCAAATTTCCCCCAGGGCACCTCGCGGCGTCGCTGAAGCAACGGCGCCACCCTCCTTGTCTAGCCCGAGCGCTTCTCGGCTTTGCTGCGGGGAATCCCTCGCGCGCCCGTCAGGCAAGCCAATCAGCTCTTAGAACGCCGATGAGTTCCGAGCGTCGCCCCCATTTGTCGTATATGGAAGAGACGGCTTCGGGCGCGAAGCCAAGTTGCCCAAGGAGGCAGAGTTCAAGGACGAATCGGAGAAAGCGAGCGGCATGAACGATGCCGTCGCCGCGGATTGCCCTAGCCTCCAAGTTCAGATCATAGTGACTGAGGTAGTTTCGCGTATCCACGATCGCTTCTCGGTTCCGGTGTGTCAGGGAAAGGTCTTCACCAAGTGCCTTTGATGCCAGTTGAATCACTTGTGTGAGCCTCGTCGATAGGCTGGGGTCATTTGAATAGCGCAACCTACCCTTAAGCCAGCGGCGCCAGTTCCGAGGGATTGCGTTCACTATGTCATCGATGCGCTTCTTGTGCTCGGCTGTTGGTAGGTCCTCAGTGTGGCACATCCGACGATGAAAACCCTCGACGGCGTTGACAATACGCAGAAAGCGGTAGTTAGAGAACAAATTGCCATCCCGAAGGTCCCCGTAGTAGAGACCCAATACCGGCTCCAGTCTACCAACCACTTCAAGCCACGATTCGAGGGCCCGTGGTGCCCAGGCTTGAAGCTCTGAGCAACTGAAGAGAGCCTCGTGGTGACCTGTCGCAACCATCGCCCGGCTATCGGCCCGGTCCCAAACCAGAATTGGATCTCTCTTTCGCTGCCGGGGCCAGCCCCGACGTCTCACGTAGGAACGATGGCTCAACAGGCATGTGTCAAAGCGACATGGGAACCCCAAAGCAAACGCAAAGAACGACTCCAACCACCAAACCTCTTCGCGCAGTTGGGAAAGCGACAGCGCCGCGGGGGTCACAAGTTCGAGGAAGGGTCGCTGCTCAACGGTCACCTTCGACAATCCCCAGGGCCCTAAAGGGGCCGAGTAGCCGAAATGGATCCGTACCGACCTCCCATTGGCGCGGGCCAGCTCCAGTGGGGGGGGTTGTTTGTAGCGAACGGAAACCTCACCAGCGTCAAAGTCGTTTTCAACTTCAAATCCACAAATATCCGCCCAACTGGGAAGCCAGTCCGCGCCAAGGGTGAGCTTGCGGAACCTAAGGGCTCGCGATCGGAGGTGCCGGCCGATGATCAGCGAGGAGGCACGAAATGAGGTTTCCGTGCCCTGGAGGCTGCTCGTACGACCCATCTGGGCGCAACCGACCAAAGTGAGCGATTCTCCCAGTGCAGTCCGGCCTTGAATTACGGGGTATTGTGCCCGGCCCCCCTTGAAGCGACCCTCCGGGTTGCCGTTTAGCGTAAGTGCCAACCCGCTCAGGCAGAGCTCTCCAGCCAGGCGTCGCTCTCCGTGCCCCTCGGGCCACCATACACCCACGATCCGGTCAGCATTTGCCAGTTCCTCCAGAGTCAAGGCACCTTCCTGTCTCCGCTATCTTAGCCTCCTGTGGTGTCGCTGTAGCACGGCCGTGACCCGGGAAGAATGCTCGCCGTAATCCCGACAGCTACTCTGGCGCTGGGTCGCTCGGGCACGGCGAGGACCGCGAGGGAGGTCCTGGCGGGCCGCTCAGTGACCCTCTGCCCGAGGATGCCGCTCCATCGCTGGTGTAGCCTGGATTCTGCGCCGCGGGCGCGATCCGCGGCCGGCGGGGGGAGCGATGAGCGCGAGCGAGCGGATCGGGTCGCGGGTGCTGCGCGACCGGGTGATGTCGGCGGAGGAGGCGGCGGCGCTGATCCCGGCGGGGGTCAACGTCGGGATGAGCGGGTTCACCGGCGCCGGGTACCCGAAGGCGGTGCCGCTTGCGCTGGCCAAGCGCATCCTCGACGCGAACCTGCGCGGCGAGCGGTTCCGCATCAGCGTGTGGACCGGCGCGTCCACGGCGCCGGAGCTCGACGGCGCGCTCGCCACCGTGGACGGCGTCGAGCTGCGCCTGCCGTACCAGTCCGACCCGGTGTGCCGCAAGAAGATCAACGCCGGCGAGATGGAGTACATCGACATCCACCTGTCGCACGTCGGGATCTTCGTGCGCCAGGGGTTCCTCGGGCCGCTCGACGTGGCGGTGATCGAGGTCGCGGGGATCCGCGAGGACGGCGCGCTGATCCCGTCGTCGTCGGTGGGCAACAACAAGGTGTGGATCGACAGCGCGACGAAGGTGATCCTCGAGGTCAACGCGTGGCAGAGCGCGAAGCTCGAGGGGATGCACGACATCTACCAGCGCTTCGCGCTGCCGCCGGAGCGGCAGCCGATCCCGCTCGTCCACCCCGGCGACCGCATCGGCACGCCGTACCTCGAGTGCCCGCCGGAGAAGGTGCTGGCGGTGGTCGCGACCGACGCCCCCGACCGCAACACGCCGTTCTCGCCGCCGGACGAGGACTCGCGCCGGATCGCCGGCCACATCCTCGACTTCCTCGCGCACGAGGTGACCAAGGGGCGGGTGCCGCCGAACCTGCTGCCGCTGCAGTCCGGCGTCGGCAACATCGCCAACGCGGTGCTGCACGGCCTGGACGAGGGGCCGTTCCGCGACCTGACGTCGTACACCGAGGTGATCCAGGACGGGATGATCGAGCTGATCAACTCGGGCAAGCTGACGGTGGCGTCGGCGACCGCGTTCTCGCTCAGCCCGGCGATGGTGGACCGGATCAACAAGCGCATGGACGATTACCGCCAGGCGATCATCCTGCGGCCGCAGGAGATCTCCAACCACCCGGAGATCATCCGCCGGCTCGGCTGCCTGGCGATGAACGGGATGATCGAGGCGGACATCTACGGCAACGTCAACTCGACGCACGTGATGGGGACGCGCATCCAGAACGGCATCGGCGGCTCCGGCGACTTCGCCCGCAACGCCTACATCTCGTTCTTCATGACGCCCT
>JAKALX010000019.1 GCA_021823905.1 Chloroflexota bacterium
GGCAGAGCCTGCTTGAGCTCCTCGAACCACCGCTGCTGATACTGCGCCTTCAGCTCGCGCTCGACGAACGGCTGCAGCCCGTCCTTGAGGAGGTCAAGCGCCTTGCCGACGCGTTCGTGGTTGGTAATGGCCATGTCACGGCTCCTTCACCTTCCCATTCCTGGCGGCCAGAGCTGGCCGCTGACGAGAGTTAACTCCCATTGTTACCTAAAGCTTTGGCGGCCTTGCCTACCAATTGCAACGTGACCCACGACAGTATCTTAGGCAGTATGCTCCGATCGTTGTCCTCGCGTACCCAATCGTTTTTCAACCCCACAGAACAAGAGGCGGGCGGCGGAAGCTCCGCGACCGGTGCGACAGCGCCGGCGCCACCGGCCTGCGTCATCAGGCGCCGCCAGCAGGAAGGGTTTCAGCCTCGCCGCGAGGCGCCAACCCCTCGATCGCACTGATCAACACCTGAAAGCTCCGTGAGCGGTTCTCCCGGGTCAGGGTCTGCGCCATCCGCCTCGCCCCGGAAACCTTTTGAAATTCGTCCACCAGGGCGACGAGCGCTCGAGCCGGATGATCGACCGTGTCGGGATCGCGAAACCGGGCTCGACGCCCGATCGCGCACAACTCCTCGCGGCCGAACGCCTGCGCGAGTGCGTCCGGCGCGCCGAGGTACCACGCCTCGAGCTCTTGGCAGGCGATTCGCACCAGTGTGTCGTCACGCCGGCCTTCCCGGGCCAACGCAGCCAACCGACGCTTGACCTCGCGACAATCGCTTCCGTCGTTGTCACGCACGACCACGAACCTGACGCCGGGCTCGCGCCAGGCCCTGAGCTTGCGCGGGACGCTCCGCTCAAGGTCCTGTTTCCCTTCGTGGGACACACAGAGGAACCGTAAGCTGGGGAAAAGCCTGGGGAGCAACCCATCGAGCAGAACCTTCATCGAAAATTCTTCCAACAGGAACACCACTCGGCTCATCGCAAACCCGCGCCTTCGAACAGCCCTTGCCGCCAGAGCGCTCCCGGCAAGTCTCCCTCGGCTGTGAGATTCCTCAGTGTCTCGCTGTCGCTGGCGCGGTGGATGGTCGTGAAGCCGTCCTGTTTGGTCAGCCAGTAGACTTCATCCAGCTGTGCCCCGTTAAGGAAATCCGGCGAGTGGGTGGAGACGAACACTTGTCCGCCGCGTCGGGCGTAGTCGCGAAACTCTTCGACCAGCTCATGCAGCAGTTCGGGGTAGAGCTGGTTTTCGGGCTCCTCGATGGCAAGCAACGGGTGCGGCTTGGGGTCGTACAGCAGGACCAGGTAGGCGAACATCTTGATCGTGCCGTCGGAGACGTAACGGGCGATAAACGGATCTTTGAAGCTCCCGTCCTGGAAGCGAAGGACGAGGCGCCCGTCCTCGGTCGGTTTGGCTTCGACCCGGTTTACTCCCGGGACGCGTTGCTTCATGACTTCGAGGACGCGCTCGAAGCGTTCACGGTGGCGCTCGTAGAGAAACTGCGCCACCTGGGCGACGTTGTCCCCGCGCGATGAGAGATGCTCGGCGTACCCGGCCTCCGCACTGGGTCGAGCGTCAGTGATGTGAAAGTCGGAGATGTGCCAATTCTCGATCAGATTGCGGAACTCAGCAACAACGCGAAACTCCTTAAACTGGCCCAGTCCCTTGATGGCGAGCCCGGAGGGATCGTCCAAGACGTACTCCCGGCGCTCCTCGATCGCCCCTTCCCGGCCGTACGCCGCCTCATTGGTGATCGCCGTCCCATGACCGCGCGAGAAGTTGACGAAATGCCAGGGCTTCCCCTTCTGCCCGCGACGGAACTTCAACACTTCGCGCTCGACCACCGGCACGCCGCGATCGTCGGCAATGTCGAGCCGATAGGTGGCAAGGCGACCGCCACTCTCGCGAAACTTCACCGTGATGCCGATCGGACCCTTCTCCCCGCGACTCACCAACTCTCCGAACCCCCCCCGACGGGACACAGCCTGCGCGACGTTGTGAGCCAGCGATTCCTTGAGGAAGCTGAAGACGTCGAAGAGCGTCGTCTTCCCCGACCCGTTGGCGCCGACCACAACCGCCAGCCGTGGCAGATCGCGCAGGGTTGCGCCCCTGAACAAGCGGTAGTTTCGGATCTCAATTGCTTCGATCTGCATGGCCTACTCCTCTTCGAACATTATCCTCTGAACCGGGGACGAAACGGCGCCTTCGCGGGCGAGGCGCGTGATCTCGGGCCAGGATTGGACGAGGGCGTTGTACGAGAGCGCCTCGGGGGCGCGCTTCTTGCGCTCGCACAGGGTGTAGAGGCGGTAGCACAGTTCGCGGGCGGCCTCGGCCTTGCTGCCGAGTTTGGCCACCAGGGCGGCCGCCGCGCCCTCCCCGCCGGCCTCGAGAACACGGACGAGGTGGTGAACGATTTCCCAGGCCGTGAGGCGCCTGTCTGTCTCCGGGTCCCAGTCTTGGGGCAGCTCGGCCGGTTTGAGCAGCCGCACCTTGCCCTGGCCCGCGGCCAGGATACCCGCCTCGACCATGCCCGCGACGCTGGTGTTCTTGGACTTGGAGAGCTGTTCGGCTGTCCCGAACTCACCTTCACCGAAACCCGACTGCTCGAACCAGGCGAGCGCCCAGCGGGTGTCGGCGTCGAAGTCGCCTTCCTGTTCGGCCAGCGCCTCATCGAGGGTCTGGTTGATGAGGGCCAAGGCGTCGCGCACCGAGAGCGGCTTGCCCTCGGCGTCGAGGATCTTGGCGAAGCGCGTGTAGACCGCCATGCCCGGGCCGATGGCCGCCTGTGCGAGGTCCACGGGCGCGATGTTGCCGCGCTGCAGGTTGGCGAGCGCCACGGGCAGTTCGGCCTTGAGCGCGGTGACGAACTCGCGGCGCGAGGCGGCGGGCGCATCGGCGGCGCGCGGGCGGCACACGAGGACAATGCTGGAGGCTAGGGCGTTGGCCTCGAGCCCTCGCATTCGTTGTGTCATTTCGGTCCGAATCGGCCAGGTGCCGGTGGTGGCAAAGCCAGCGTGAATCACCGCGTCAAGAAAGGTTTCCCAGCCGGTGCTCGATGTGCCTTCGGCGCTCTCGGTCTCCGACTGCTTGAAGGCGTAGTAGATGGTGACCGGGAACGCCGGATGTGCCTGTTCGGCGAGACGGTGCATGGCTTGCGTCATGCCGCCCAGGAAGAACGCCTCCGCCTTCTCCATTCCTCCGTGACGGCTCGGCGTAGCAACCAGCTCCTCGGCCTTGGGTACGGCAAGCGTGGCAAAGAGATCTGGGAACACGGGCTTTAGCGAGCGGCGCAACCAGACGTAGAAGAAGTCCGACAAGTCCGCGTATCCGATGTTGTCGTAATACGGTGGGTCGGTCGAGACGACTTTAGTTGCGGAAATGTTCTGAACCGCTGCGTCATCCTGTCTGCTCAGCCCGGAACCCCACCTCCCAATGTTCTCAATGGACTGGATCGTCCAATCGAACAGGTTGTCGAAACTCCCACCTTGGCCACTGAATGGATTTGCCTCTGGATAGTCCCAGACCATCGGGATGGCTTGACGACCGAACATGTTGCTCAGTTGCTGATTCGCACCTTGCCATCGTCCAAAGGTGCTCCAGTAGTCAGCGAAGCGGTCAACAGCAAACGCCAAGTACAGGGCCACGGCGTTGGCGTAGGCGGTGGCGGCGGTGCCATCGTCGGCGATGAGCTCACCGTCATCAGGTAGGCCCGCGCCCTTCGCATCGCCCTTGACCCGCTCGCGTGCCTCCTGCACTAAGGTGGAACACGCCGCCAGCGCCACGAGCTGGCGGGGAGAGAAGAGGTCGCTCCACTTTCTAAACCCGTAGTTACCAACACGAAAGCCGAGCGCCTGCTGGAAGAATTCGACATCAGGTTTCCACTCCGGCTTCGCGGCGCGCGCAGGGGCCTCCATCGGCTCTGTCGGCGGCAAATAGACCTTTCCGCGTTCGCCCTCGGCGACGATGGCCATGAGTCGCGCTCCGATGCGCCCCGCTTGGCCTTCGGCCTTGATGTAGTCACCCGAGATCGGTGTCCCCGACATCAGGCACCGAAAGTTCGCCCCCCGCGACAGTTTGGTCCCGTTCTTCGCTCCCTCCGCATCCTTCGGCTTGCCGACCTTGACCGTGAACCGGTAGCCGCCGTTTTCGATCACCGGCTCGACGTACGCCTCCTTGCCGGCCTTGGTCGAGAGCATGAACGTCGAGGCGAGCGGCACGTCCACGTTCGCGAACGCCGGGTTCGGGCTCTTGACCGTGCGCGCCCACAGCCAGGCGATCACCGTGAGCTGTCTGCCCACGTAGGGCTTCAGGTCAGGGCGCTCCTTGGCCATCTCGGCCGTGATCTCGACCTTGGGGTAGAGGTGGCCGATGCGCCTTTCGGCCTCGTCGCGCATCCACCGGCCGTAGTAGCGCACGTCTTCGGCCAGGCCCTGCGCGCCTTTCCACGACGCCAGGCTCTTCTCCTCCGCGGACTTTCCCTGCCACTCCGGGTTCACCGGCGGCTGCCCGGCGAACTTCGGCGGGATCTCGATCATCGCCTTGTTGATCAGCACCGCCACGGGGTTCAGGTCGCTGGCGTACGCCTCGAGGCCCAGCCGCTGCGCCTCCAGCGGCAGCGCGCCGCCGCCGGCGAACGGGTCGTGGAACGCCGGCAGCCTGGTGCGGTCGAATAGCTCCTTGGCGCGCGGGTGGTCGGCGTTCTCCGCACAGGCGCGCCGCCAGCTCGCCCAGATCTCGTCGCGCGCCCGCTGCAACACCGCCTCGTTCGTGGTGCTCTCCCACAGCACGAGGTCTTCGATGATCTTGAACAGCCGCTGCCGCTCCTGGTCGGCGAGGATGTCCTCGAGGGTCGGCTGGGGGCCAGGTTCGGGAGCGGCAGCTCCTGAGCCCTTGGCCTGTTGCGCCAGAGCACCGGCCTCCTTCCAGGCCTTCAAGCGAGCCGAAAACACCGCCTCCGCCTTCCGGAGCAGCGTCCGGTCACCGCGAAGCTCATCCACATAGGTCGAGGGGTCGTCCACCATCTGGGCGAAGATCACCGCGCGCGCCGCCGCCAGCGGCCGCCGCGCCCACCACAGGTGCAGCGTGGATGGGTGCCCATGCCGGATCGACTTCTCCCGCGCCGACGCCTTGTTGATCGCCTCCAGCGGCAGCGCCACTTCAATCAGCTTCTTGCGCATGCTTTCGCTCCACAATTGGGACGTGTGACGTTCGGCTACTAGCATGGCCCGCCTTACGGCCACGCCAGCGGACAATGGCGGTCCAGTACGTGGCCCGACCGACGAGTTCGACGACGCGGGTGAGCGACATCTTGTCGCTGAAGAACGTAGCCGCGTGGGCTAGGGGGTTTCTCAGGTACGCCTCTATCTCCCGGAGGTCACTTTCAAACCCATCGCCAAGATTGAAGGCCTTCGCAACAACTTCGCGCTTGTCGCAGAACTCTGTAAGCTCCGCAAGGCCCGAGGGCTGCTGGTGGAGCGCAGCCAGCTGGTGCTCCTTGTTCCTGAGCTTCTTTTGGCGGCTTTGGGTAAGATGCGCAATCCATCCGTCGTCGCTGAACGTTCTCCGAATGGCGGACAGCATTTCCATCTCAAGATGGGTGACGTGTGCGAAGAGCAGCAGCCTCACCGGAAGTTTGAGGAGGTCGCTGAGGGTAATGATGCCCTCGATCCCGTTGCCTCGAACCACTAGCAGGAACCTGCGGCCTGTTAAGGCGTTCAGAACACCTTCCAGGGGCGCCTCAGCGGCGACCAGCATGTTCCCGTTGAGGAGTTTCATTGCGCCCTGCACGGGTCCCTGCCTAATGCCACCTGCGCGATCAAGGATGCCAACGATCCGCCCATGGTCTTCAACCCCCAAAACATCAAACGTGGCCCAAGCGGAGGCCCCGAGGACCACAGCCACATCGTCCGTCGCGTGGCAGCTGGCGAGCGGAAAGGACGCAATGTGTCGGGCTTGCAGCCCATGTTCAAGGGCGGCCAGAGTGGTTGCGAGGATGTCTTCGCTGCCCGCCCCATATTCGAGCGCAAATTCAACTGCCATTGAAAGATTGACTGGGGCCTTCCGCGACCGTGTTTTCTTCGCCGGTTGACAGGCGTTGGGCGTCATGCGGATTCCCCGTTCACCGTCTCCAGGTCTGCAGCAGCCCTTGTTCCTGTCACACGACGGATCTCCTCCCACAAGCGTTCCTGCCGCCAATTGAGGAACGCCTCGTAGTCGTCGCACAGGAGCGGCGAGTCCGGGGCCGTTGGCAAGCCTTGGGAGCCGAGGATCGCGTCGAACGGGAAGCCAGGCGTTTTGCGGAGTTCCGCCAAGTAGGCCGACGGCGCGCGGTCACTGATCATCTCGTTGGTCGTGCGGTCGATGAGGGTGCGGTTGAGGACACAATCTCTTCGTCGAGCTGGCGTGACCCCGATCCGCTCCAGGTAGGCCGCCGGGAAGATGTGGTGATCGTCGATCGCCTCCTCGGCCATCAGCTTGCCGGTGATCACGGCTTGGGTGTGGAAATCGCGCGCTCCCCCTCCCGCGCCCAGCATCATGCACACGGTACCGCGGTAGATCGACCGTTGGCGCGGCGTGATGTCGCGAAGCGCCCTGGGATCGAAGCGGAACGCCGCGACCACCTCGGGCGGCTCGCCCTGGTCGAGAAGCCAGGGCACCAGCTCGCCAACGTCTTTGGCCGACTTGCTGTTCGGTGCACTCTCGTAGGCTTGACTGAACACCGCGCACCAGAACCACCGCTTCAACTTCTCGCGTCGGGCACCCGCCTCGGCCGTCCTCGAGTCGCCGGCTTTTGCGAGCGTCGCGGCCAGCGGAGCCAGCATGGTCTGATATGGAAGCCACTTTGGCAGCATCACCTTGCAGTCGTCGCGAAGGATCTCGAGGCCGGTCGCGAGTCCCTGCGCTGCCCGTTCCCACCAGGTGCGGATGTCGTCGGGAGTGAGATTCAGGACGTCGCCCCGCTTGCAGGATGGCGCCGGGCGGCAGGCGAGCGAAATGGCTTGCAGGACGTAGTAGGGATCAACGTCGAACGCCTCGATCGCCGGATGCGCGGCCCGTGCGCCGTCCCACAGGGTGCGCAGCCTGATGTTCTCCGGCCAGAAGCGAGCGGTCAGCAACTCAAAAACGCTGAGCTTGACCCCGGTGCGATTGAGCGTCTCGAAGATCGTGCAGAGAGCATCCGCCTCAGTGCTGTCGGAGAGCGTGACAACAGGAAAGTGGTAGTCGTCGATGGACTGGATCCACCGTTCCTCTACGGCAACCAGAGCGTCCTCGAGCGCAATGCGTTCTTGATCCGAGAGCTGGCGGGCGACCTTGCGGCTCCAGTTGCCGAAGCCACCGGCGCCGCCCTTGAGAACCGAGAGCGGCAACAAAAGCTCCCGGGCCTGAAGGGCAAAATCCTCGCGGGCCTTGGCCCACTTCGTGGCGGCGCGGACGTGGAAGATGGCCTCCTCGAAGTCGGCGCCCTCGACCAGCTTCCTCACATCTAGGTAGTACCGGTGTTCGCCGACCCCGTAGAACGCCTGGTAGAGGGAGGTAAGTCTCTGCTGGCCATCGAGGACGAGAAACGTATGCTTGTGGTCGCCAAGCAGCGGCGCACCCTCAAACTCCCGCGCGGCAAAGAGACGTTTCGCATCCCGAACACGCAGGATGCTGCCCGCCGGGTAGTTGTTCGCGATCGAGACGATGAGCTCCTGTGTCGCGCCCGGTTCCCACACAAAGTCCCGCTGAAAGTCCGGCAGGACCGCCGTGCAGTTGTGAACCTCCGCCAGGAGGTCCTTGAGTGCCCGAGGATTGGTATCCTCAAAAAGACTCATGCCGGTCCCCCAACCAACGCCTCAGTACACGACCCCTTCATATCCTGACGCACAGTCATAGCAGGCCTTTCCAGTGCGGTGTTCCGGGGGAAACAACTGCCCGCAATACTTGCACGGTCTGAATTCGGCCCGGCGAGCTTCCATTGCCTGGTGGACCAGGTCCCGGAGCTCCTCATCCGAGGCAGCTTCGGGGCGAATTCTCTTCCAGCGCCGACTTGACCCAGCGGGTCCGTATGCGCCGCACGTCCACTCGACCGTCGGTAGCCGAAGCTCGATGGTCTCTGCTGTGACAAGGACTGTAACCCCCTCGTCCTCGTCGCCAAAGTCGATCTGGATCGCGTCCCGCGTCCTCTCGAGGCGGGATGCAGGAAGACACGCCAGCACGCGTAGCGCGTTCTCTTCAACCCGCAACAGCCCTTCCGCCGGGTAGCGGCGTTCAGGGTCGATTTGATCTCGCTCGTTGCTCATCTCGCTCTCGCTCCTTCCGCAGCTTGGCATCGACCTCCGCCTTTCGTTCATGGCTCGGCGAGCGCACCCTCCCGGTTGGGCACAGGTTCCTCCGATGGTGCAACGCAGACGAGCCTGTACGTGGCAGCGTGAAGCACGAGCCGCTTGGCGTCCAGCATTCCCTGCAACTGCCGTCCGAGGACCTCGATAGGCTCGCCGTTGGGCTTTGCGAGGATCAGAGCGCGAGTGTCGGGGAACTTGACGCACAGGTTCCAAACCTCAGCGCCTAGCTGGAGAGGCTTCTCCTCAAGGCAGTGGTCGTAAGGCAGGTAGGAACGGAGGAGCTCTCCGCCTACTGTCCGGCACTCCCAAGGAAACACCTCACCCGGCACCTTCGCGATCCAGTTCCCATCAGCGTGCTGAAACCGGCCGGCGCCTGTCTGCTGGTAGCCGTTCGCCAGGACGTAGCGTTCCATGATGCCAAGTCTCGGCTCCGCTGTGTGCCGAAGTGGTCTTGGTTCTTTAGGCTGGGACGGCCGATCATCGTGGGGGCGCATGCCTGGGGCCTGGCCGATCGGGTCTCCTATCCCATCCGGCATCCATGCCGGAGGGCCTTCTGAGGCTTCCTCCCCAAGGCTCGGGGCTGATGGGATATCTTGCCACTGGGTGCCGCGACTATCTGCCGCCCTACCGCCACCCAGCGGTGCCGTACTGGCTCCCGACTCCATCGTCTCCGTCGGAGTCCGCATGGGTCCCGTTTGGTCTTGGGCGAAGAGGAAGCTACCTTGGAGGTACTCGACCACAAACTCCGGCGTCCGCTCATAACACATCTTCAGAGCCTCAACGAGATCTGGACGATCGAGCAGGCGACCGAGTTCAGCTGGGACCTCCCTGGCCATCCTCGCCACAGACCTGTTCGCCAAGAAGAGCGTCTCGCCGTCCCAGAGGACATCGACGCTTCGAGGGGTGCCGGCCGGTTCCCCATTGATGTACGGTGTGGGCTCGAGGCTCCCGACCTCTGCGCAGCGTGCAGCCTGAAGGCGCTCACCGATCGCGCGAACACGGCATGCCTCTTCCTCCGGTTCGAGGCTGATCCGTCGCAACATGCCACCAAACGCCTCAAGCCACGGCCTGGGCTCCGTCGGCCGGTTGGATTCGGGTCGCTCGGCGAGTCGGTTCTCCAAGACCGTCGCGAGGCTGACAAGTCGCGAAAAAGGCTCCCGGGACGTGAGATCACTTGAGAGTTTCTGTAGGTCCGCGGTCCTGCGTTTGACGGCCTGGAACAAGTTCTTCCAAGGAACCAACCCCTGCATCGTCAGCGAGTACTCGAGGTCCTCGACGGGTACCCACTCACTTTCGAGGTTCATCCAATGCTGGCATTCCGCCCAAATTCGCTCCGGGTAGCGCGGGAGTAGCGCACGGACCCTTCTCGCCTCTTCGGGAGAGAGCGACGAGCCGGAACTGAGCCTTTTGAGCCACTGAATGGCCAGATCCGACGTTGGATGCTCCGCGACGCCGATCTTGGACCATAAGGAAAGGTCGGCGGCGGCCGGGTGGACCACTGCGGCGCCCGGTCCGTCCTCCTCGTCCGCGCGCAGGAAGACCTCGTCGGCCCGGGTCCATGCATTGTCGCTGGAGAAGACAAGGGCATGCTCGCGAAAGGCCGCTCGCACCTCAGCCGCCTGCTCGGTCGAGCACTGGCCAAGCAGCTGATCAAGGCGTCGGTACCATTTCAGGACCTCGGACACGGGTGGGTTCGCAGCCTTGGCGAGGGACGCAAGGCGAGCCAGCAATTGGTCGGGCCCCGTAGGCGTGTCCCGAACGCCGAGGGCGACCAGCACGGGCCGGTTAGCCTCGGTGTCAAGCTCGGCCTTGACGAACGATTCGACGTCGAGCAGCGATTCCGTCGCAGGGGTCCGACGCAGCAGTTCGGCCGGTTCGCGGCCCTGGCCCCACGTGTCCTCAAGGCAGGGCAGGGACCTCAGGCGATCAATCCACCTGGGGGTCAGGGGTTCCGAGGTGATTAGGGCGGTGTTGCCAGTAGTAGCGACCTGGACCGCGCGGGCGGTCAGAACCACGGGCCACGAGTAGGTCGAGCAACGCAAGAAGCGCTCAAGCAGTTGGGCCCACAACTTGGGCTGACCCTGGGCCAGTGTCCGCCAGTGCTCCCACAGGTCGTCCTCGAAATCCCAATCCTCGAGCACGAACTGGTTCGTCTTGTATCGGAACTCCAGTTCGCCCTTAAGGCCCCGCGCTACCGCCGCCGCTCGGATCGCCGGGCGACTTTGGTGAACTGTGCTGGAATTCCGCAGGGGCGGGAATGACAGGAGCCGACTCCGAGGCGACCGGACCCACTGCAACCAGTCGTCGTGCGGGCAGGAATCGTGGTCCTCCCAGTACGACGTATGCAGCACATGCGAGGAGTACCAACCGCTGGGGAGCCATCCCTCCAGCTGGCCGCCATCATCAGCGAGGATCTCCGAGTTCGACGATCTCCGATACATATCCTGTGTCACGAACTGAAAACTGTCGGCAACCTGGGCGTTCAGCCTCGCGCTGATCCGGGCTAGTCGCACACATTCATCGAGGGTGAGCTGCTCACGGCTGAAAAACCTGGTTGCCACCCTCTGGAGGACCAGGCTCGCGTCGGCGGGCTGCTCAAGGCCGAGGCGCTCGAGGACTTTGTAGGCCGCTGACACCTTCTTACCGAGATCGGCGTCCTTGTGCTCCTCAGCGACTTGCCGTTGCTCTTGGAGAAACCGGAGCCAGTTCTGGTTAAGGACCAGAAGGTGGTTGGCCAGGAACTCCCAATCCCCGGAGGACTCGAGGAGCTTCCTCTCGCCGAGCCGGACCACGTCCTTACTCGAGTAAAGAACGTCCTTGCTCTGGGCCGGCACAATCCGAAGATCCCTGTAGTTCGCCCCGTAGTAGTAGGCGGTCACCTCAGGGGACACGTAGTCCCAGAGTTCAAGCAGCTGACGCCACTTCGCTGGCCGGGGGAGCCGATTCTTCATCAGGGAGTCAAGAACGGAGGCCTTGTTGATCTCCGAGCAGAACCCCCACCGGATCAGCTTCTTTCGGTCAACGTCCGCGACAGCAAGGCCAAGGGGCGGCTTCTCCCTGGTCAGGTGGCTCTGGATGTCCCCAGCAGTCCAGACGCGCAGGATCTCATCCGGCACGGCCACGCACTGGCCCTCTGAGACCAAGACGTCCTGTTCCGTCAGGAGAAAGTGCTCGTTCAAGACGACCGACCGGGCCGATTCGGCTACCAAGGCGCCACAAATCCCCTCAAGGGAGGGGTCCTGCGAGGGCGGTTCGGGCAGGAGCCCATAGGCACGTGCTCTCTCACCCGAGGCAGTGTCGGTTCGCAGCCAGGCAAGGACTGCCTCGCCTGCCAGGCGGCCCGTCCGCTCGAGCAGCCAGCGGTTCGTGGGCGATGTCGAGGGGTCCTTGATCTTGAGCCTTGCCGGGTCTTGGAGAAACGGTGCGTTGCACGCGAATGGGAGTTTGGTCGTCACACCGGTTGGAAGAACAACGAACAGTCGGCCGGCGAGCCCGTAGACGATCTCGACCCGGCACGGTGGCAAGGACTCAAGGTCGTCGTTGTCCAGCCGCCTAGCTGCGCGCAGTTCTTCAACTGCATCGGCCGGAAATCGCTCAAGGCCCGAGCGAATGAGGAGAAAGCGCTCATGCTCCGCTGACGTCAGGCACACCCACTCCGACCCAAGGATGGGGCCCCGCTGCTGAGAGACCCACCGAAGCTCCCGATCCCCGATCCGTAGGCTCCGGATGTTGTGGAAGAAGAGGAGAGACGCCGGACTGGTGAACCAGTCGTCCAGGTTGCTTGTGAGGTCAGCCTCCCGTCGGCTGTCGGTCACTCGCACCTCGATCACGGTTCGGCCATCAGAGCCGGAGCGGTCAGGGCACCACGCCGGCTCCGTGAAGCGCCCTGCGCGAAAGGTCACTAACAAGGTGGGTGTGGTCAGTCGAACCTCGTCGCCGAGGCTGAACGTGCTCTTGAAACCTATGCCTCGAAATCCAACCGTGTGAAGGTTCCGTTTGTTGGAATAGCCAAATCGGCAGAGGGATTGGAAGTCTTCTGCCGTAAAGTCCTGCCCGTTGTGCGAGAACACGAACTGGTGGTCGTTCAGGTTGACGGTTGCTTCTGTCGCCCCGGCGTCGTCCGCATTCTGTAACAGCTCGGAGACCACGTGACGTGGGCTTTGGACTTGTTCAAAGAGCTGGTGCCAAGGACCGGCAAGGTCGGGGTCTGCTTCAAGTTGGTCCCACCGCTTGTTTGCAACAGACCGAATTGGCTCGAAATAGTCGGGTCTGTCCACTAGCGCGGTTCCTCTGCGTTTGCGAGGAGTTCCTTGAATTCGTAGTTGACGCTCGCTGCGCCGAAGTCCGGCTCACGGCGGAATGGACGTCGGACGTAGTGCACGCGATGTGCGCCATCTGGCAGGAACTCCACGATCGCAAGAATGAAATCCTCGGGCTTGTTAAGGGAGTAGAGGATCTCGTTCTTGGTCACGGTGATCGTGGCCGCGTCGGTGACTCGGCCCTTGACCTCGATGAACCTCAGCTTGCCCGTACCTGGGATCCGGCTCTCGATGTCGTAACCGAGCTTGTCCGCCTCGCGGTCGGTCGGCATAAACCCGAGCCGCCGCTCGATCTCCATCACGGCGGCGCGGGCGCGGGCAGCGGAAGCCTGGGTGTCGATGGGCACAATGGGGGAGTTGCCGTGCTGGCCAGTCATCGCGGCGATCAACCCGGCCGGCACCACGACGACCCCGCCGAGGACAACCGGTGGGAGGGCCGAGATCTGCTTCTCACGTTCCAGCTCCGCCAGGCGACGCTCGAGCCGCCCCTGTAGGTCGTCGGCCCGGCGCCGCGCCTCCTGCGAGTTGAGGCGGGCGTTCGGCTTGCCGGCCTGCTCCTGTGCCTTGAGGTCCTCAGCGCGATGATCCCAGTAGTTGATCTCCTTCGTCAGGCGGTCTTTGACCGCGGCGTGGGCCTTCTCGATCCACGCCAGGCGGCGATCGCGAACGTCCCCCAGATGCTCCGGGACGACGTGCGCAATGGCATGGACCTGGGCTTGGCGCTCGAGGTCGCGCGTGATCCAGGCGGCTTCTGGCCGGCTCAGGATGGCCTCGACATTTGGCTCGTCAGCCTTGAGTGGGCGGTAGTCGAGGTACGGCGCGTAGTTTAGGTGCCTGACCTCGCCCGTTGCATCGAGCTCGACGTACAGCATCCGTTTGGAGATAGTCCGGCGTTCGCCGCTTCTCGTCAGACTTGCATCCTGGATGGCGTGCTCGAGGTAGAAGAGCACACGAGGGTTCATGCCGGGGTCGCGCTCATCCACCAGGGCGGCTCCGCGCCGGAGAAGGTCCCGATGGCGCTCGAGTGTGAGGTCGAGGGTCGCATCGAGGAGAGGATGCCCAGGGCAAACGAACGCGGCCAGCGGTTGCCCTGTCGGCGCGATGAGGTTCTTCTCGAATGCGATCCGCTCGTACCGGGGCAGCACTGGCTGGCCAGTGCCGATCAGCCGGTCGCGGTTGCGGACCGGCGCGGGGACGTGCGTGACCTCGTACCGCCGGGGCTCCCTCTGGCGGGTCGTCCCGCCGAGTTGCTGAAATGCCTCAAGGAAGAATGACTCAATGTAATGCGGCTGCAGGCGGCGGGCCTCCGCCCGCTCCATCTCCTCGCGAACCTGCGCCACCCGGCTCGAGTCCATGCCGTCGTGCACCAGGGCGTGCTCGTCGATTAGGCCCTGGAGTTGCCTCTGGTCCACGGCGTTTTCCACCGCGCGGGTTAGCCGGGCGCGCACTTCGGGTAGGTCGCCATATCGAATAGCCTCGATGAGTAGGTCCCTGAGTGGCCGCCCTTCGAACTCGAGCTTGCCCAGGACGTTGAAGACTTGGCCACCGAGCGCCTTGCGAGCCTCCTCCAGCTTCTCGAGCAGGGTGCGGTAGACGTCGCCCTCGCGCGTCTCCTCGGCTACCAGGTTCCACAGGTGGCAGACCTCGGTTTGGCCGATCCTGTGAATGCGGCCGAAGCGCTGCTCGATGCGGTTGGGGTTCCAGGGTAGGTCGTAGTTGACCATGAGGTGCGCGCGCTGGAGGTTGATCCCCTCGCCCGCCGCGTCGGTGGCCACCAGGACCTGAATTTCGGGATCGTGGAGAAACGCCTCCTGCGCCTTCTTGCGCTCTTCTCGCCCCATCCCGCCGTGGATCTCGACGACCGATCCCACCCGCCCGAGCAGCGTGCCGATGCGCTCGGCCAGGTAGTGCAGGGTGTCCAGGTGTTCGGTGAAGAGCACGAGCTTTTGTCGTGGTGAAGAAACTGGGCGTGGGGCGCCGGGATCGCCGTAGGGTGACGGCGGCTCTCCAACCCGCCCCGTCAGCGCGGCCGGCGTGAAGATCTCGGCGAGCAGGCCTGCAAGCTCGCGCCATTTCGTGTCCTCGCCGCTACGGCGAATGGATTGCGCCATCGCCTGCAACCTAGTCAGGGTGGCGATCTCCGCCTGCAGCTCTTGGATCGTCCGGGCGGCAGTCGCTTGGTCGAGGACCTCCTCCTCCGCCTCCTGGACCTCGTTCTCCGGCGCGTCCTCGAGGTCCTCGATATCGTCGCGGTCGAGAGTCGGGCCCGCGGCCGCAAGCGCAGTAATCGTCGCGCCACGATGGAGGAGCTCGAGTTCCCGCAGGCGCTTCTCCAGGCGTTCGCGCCGGCGGCGCAGGGACTGGAAGATCGCTTCGGGGGAAGACGCCAGGCGCCGCTGCAGGATCGTCAGAGCGAAACCGACCGTCCCGGCCCTCTTCTCGTTCTGCAGCGCCTCGGCGCGGTTGAACTCCTCCCTGACGTAGTCGGTGACCTCCTTGTAAAGGTGTGCTTCGGCCGCAGAAAGCTTGTACGGGACCGTGTGCGCAATTCGCTCCGGAAAGAGCGGCGTACCATCGAACTTGAGCAGCGTTTCCTTGACCATCCGGCGCATGAGGTCTGACACGTCGATGGCATGGACCCCGTCCCGGAAGCGCCCCTCGAACCGGTCCCCATCGAGCAGCGCCATGAAGAGCTGAAAGTCCTCCTCCTTGCCGTTGTGCGGCGTGGCGGTCATCAGCAACAGATTGCGTGTGAGGCCGGAGAGCAGCTGGCCCAGCCTGTAGCGCTTGGTGTACTTGACCTCGCCACCAAAGAAGGTCGCGGACATCTTGTGCGCTTCGTCGCACACAATCAGGTCCCAGTGGCAGTCCGGCGCCTGCAGCTTGGCTTGCACGTCCTCGTTGCGCGACAACTTGTCGAGCCGGGCGATGGCAAGGTCGGTCTCCAGAAACCAGTTGCCCGTGCGGGCAGCCTCGAGTTTGTCGTTAGTCAGGATCTCGAAGGGAAGGTGGAAGCGGCGGTCGAGTTCGTCCTGCCACTGCTCGGCCAGGTTCCCAGGGCATACGATGAGGCAGCGTTGCAGATCGCCACGAGCGATCAACTCCTTGATGAGAAGGCCCGCCATGATTGTCTTGCCGGCGCCAGGGTCGTCAGCGAGCAGAAACCGCAGCGGCTGCCGTGGCAGCATCGCCTCGTACACCGCCGTGATCTGGTGCGGCAGCGGATCGATCAGAGAAGTGTGCACCGCGAGCACAGGATCGAAAAGGTGCGCCAGCCGAATCCGATGAGCCTCGGAAACGAGCCGGAAGAGCGCTCCATCGCCGTCGAAACTCCAGGGCCGGCCCTTCTCGACCACCTGGATCCGCGTTTCATCGTGGCGGTACAGGAGTTGATTGGCGACGTGGCCACCCGGGTCCTTGAACGTGAGTTCCAGTACCTCCGAGCCGTACCACTGGACGCTTACCACTGTGACCAAGGCATCGGGCAAGATCCCGCGCACGGCCGCGTTTGGTTGTAGCTCTTCGAGCTTGCTCATTCGGTGTGCCCCCGACATTGAACTGCGGGTGACATCCTACTCCTCAAGGGAACGATTTGGCGGACTCTATTGGCGAACGAGTCGCAACAACGAAGACGAGATGCGGCCCGTGCACCAGCGTGAGCGGGAACCACGGCTCAGGAATGGAGGGACAATGGTGCTTTCCTGTACGAAACCGGCAGCGCTGGACGCGGCCTTTAGGTACCGAAACCAGTCGTAGTCGGTGATCCCGACGTAGAGCTTCATCGCAGCTCACCCGGCATATCTTGGCGGAAGCGCTGGTAGCGCCGTTCGAGGAAGGCGGGATCGGGTCTCGTCCCTGGGTTCCTCGGCAGGATGATCCGCTGGTTGTGGATACCCTGGAGGCCGTGGCAGAGCATCGGGCCGTCGTGCTCGCGGAGGATCTCCTCCTTGACCTCGATGGTGTAGTCGGGTCGGATGCCGAAGAAGTACCTGTCGAACGCCGCGTGGTGGAGCTTGCACAGGGCGATCCCGTTCGGCACGACGGGTTCGCTGTCCGGCTCGCCGTCGGGAAGGATGTGCGCCGCGTCGAGGAGCTCCTCGTGCCGGAGTTGGCAGAGCGCGCAGCGCTCCTGATACGCCCGCAGGACACGCTCGCGGAAGGCGTGTTGGTGCAGCCGGACCTGCACGGTCGCGGTGATGTAGGCGCGCCGGGCATCCCCGCCGGCGTCGTCACCGTCGAAGCCCGAGAAGTCCGCCGCACCGTGGGCCACCCGGAGACGGCGATCGACCTCCGAGGCCGCGTCCACCGCGACCGCGAACGTGAGAGCCGCAGGGTCATCGCCCACGATGAAGACCGGCCAGACCGCGAGATACCGTGCCCGCACGATGGCGTGCAGGTAGGCCAGTGGGACGTGACGCCGCATCGCCTCACGAAGGCCGACGTTGTCGCGGTGGTTGGCGTCTGTGCCTCGATAGCGGTAGTGGAGGAGGTTGTCGCCGTGAAACGAGTCGTCGTACGGGCCGCTGGACGTCGTCGTGATCGAAAGCGGCAACTGCATCAGCCGGGGCTTGAAGATCCCCTGCGGACCAACCAACCGGATCTGCTCGCCCTCGAACAGGAAGCCCTGCTCGAGAAGGACCCGCGGCAACGTGTCGCCATGCGCCAGCACCTGCGACTTCAACCACTGGAAGGCGGCTAAGCGGATGGGGAGGTCAGCCACGAGAGTCATCGCGGCGCCGATGGTCCACGAGGCATGGTAGCGCTGATGATAGGACCCCCAGGTCCGGCCGAGTTGCAAATCCGGCCGCAGATCGGTGCCATAGCCGACGAGATTGAAGGTCTTGACGGGCCGGCCCGACCCGACCGCCGAAGGGGAACCCTCAAGCGAGAGCAGAGAGGAACACGTCGGCCGGCAGCACGCGCACACCGTCCTCGATGAAGTCCTTGTCGCCCTCGAGGGTGACCTGATACATCCACGGGATCGAGAGACGGTCGCGGAAGTAGACCGTGGCGGGGTCGACGCGGGTCTCGGCGATCTTGACCTCGACGGCGAACCACGGCCGCCCGCGGTGGGTGACGAGGAAGTCCACCTCGTGGCCGGCGCGGTCGCGCAGGTAGTGGAGCTCGACCGGGTG
>JAKALX010000391.1 GCA_021823905.1 Chloroflexota bacterium
CGTTCACGACGTCGACCACGTCGAGCCCGTGTGACCAGGTTTCCATCAGGCGCGCCGTGATGAACGAAACGCCGCTCATGGCTGGCCCATACCACGGGAGGCGCGCTTTCGGGTCGACCGTGCGCGCCGCCTTGATCAGGCTCGAGCTAGCGCTTCGCCACCAGGCGAGCACCTCGTCCGGCTTCATCGCCCGGCCTCTTGCGAGGTAGCGTTCCTCCTGCTGGGAACCCTCGGACGCGATGCGTTGCACCTCCGCCTGGAACGCCTCCGGGTCTTCGATCGCGCGCGTCGCGGCCTCGTCGAAGAACGCGAGGTGCGCGACCTGATCGCGCGCCATCCAGCCCGGCGCGTGGCTGGGCAGGTTCCACTGGACGGGTGTCATCTTCTCGATCACTCGTTCGAGCGCGGCCTGCTCGTCTTCGAGGTCGTTGACTATCTCTTCGAGCTGGGAGCTCATGATGCTGCCTCCCCTTCCTCTTCGCCTTCGATGACCAGCAGCAGCTGGCCCGCCTCTACCTGCCCGCCGACGTGCGCCCGAATCTCGCGCACCACGCCGTCAGCGGCGGCGAGGATCCGGTGCTCCATCTTCATCGCTTCAAGGACGATGACGAGTTGGCCCCTGGCCACCCGGTCGCCGGCCTTCACGTGGACAGCCAGGATCTTGCCTGGCATCGGTGCGTTGTGACCACCGGCAACTGCTTCGATCTCCGCCTCGGGGAAGCGCGGGATCTCGACGAGGTGGACTTCCCCGAGCGCGCCCTGCACCCAGGCGTCCCGGCCGGCCCGCACGACCGTCACAACTTCGCGAACGCCGTCGATTTCCACCGAGGCGCGGTCACCTTCGAGTGTCAGCAACCGGGCGCTGCCACGGTGCTCACCCACTTCGAACGCAAACCTGCCGTCGCGTTGCCGGAGGTACCGAACCGGGACCTCCTGGCCGTCGTGGCGGAAGCGAAGCTCCTGCATCTGCGACGGGTTGTTGCGCCAGCCGCTCGGAATACCGCGCAGCGATTTCGCCGAGGCGCGATTCCGGGCCTGCCCGACCAGCGCCGTGGCAACGAGCGCCGCCCGAAGCGCTTCCGCCGTTACCGCTCTCGTCCGCGGCGGACGGTGCACCTCGATGAAGTGCGTCGTGGTGTCGCCGTCGAGGAACGGATCGCTGCGGAGGACGTTGACCAGGAAATCTCGATTGGTCGTGACGCCGTGGATACGCATCCGTTCGAGTGCGCTCGCCAGCTTGAGTGCCGCCTCGGTGCGTGTGGGCGCGTGAGCGATGACCTTCGCCAGCATCGGGTCGAAATGAATCGAGACGTCCGACCCGCTCTCAACGCCGCTGTCGACGCGTACTTGCGCCGTCGGGTCGGGCTCGAAGCGAACGAGCCGGCCGGTCGCCGGCAGGAAGTCCTGGACCGGGTCTTCCGCGTAAAGCCGCGCCTCGATCGCGTGACCGTCGATCCTGAGCGCGTCCTGGCTGAACGACAGCGGCTTTCCCTCGGCCACGCGGATCTGCTCGCGCACGAGATCCAGGCCCGTGATCGCCTCCGTCACCGGGTGCTCCACTTGCAGCCGCGTGTTCACCTCGAGGAAGTAGAACTTCCCGTCGCCGGCGAGCATGAATTCGACAGTGCCCGCGTTGTCGTAGCCGATCGCCTGGCCGGCCGCGACCGCCGCGGCGCCCATCCGCGCCCGCAGATCAGGGTCGACGGCGGAGGACGGCGCTTCCTCGACGATCTTCTGATGCCGACGCTGAATGGAGCATTCGCGTTCGAAGCAATGCACCACGTTCCCGTGGTGATCGCCGAAGATCTGGACTTCGACGTGGCGGGCTGCCTCGAGGTAGCGCTCGAGGAAGACGGTGTCGTTCCCAAAGGCGCTGGCCGCCTCACGCTGGGCGGCGGCGATGGCTTCCGCCAGCTCGGGCTGACCGGGAACGATGCGCATGCCCTTGCCGCCGCCCCCGCCCGACGCTTTCACAAGCAGCGGGTAGCCGATCTCCGCCGCGCGCTTGCCGAGCTGCTCGTCATAGCTCCCGGCAACCTCGATGCTCGGCAGCGTCGGTACGCCGGCGGCGACCATCCGTTTCTTCGCTTCAAGCTTGTCGCCCATCGCCGCTATGGCATCGGGTTTCGGCCCGACCCAGACGAGGCCGGCGTCGGTGACCATCCGTGCGAACGCGGCGTTCTCGGAAAGGAAGCCGTAGCCGGGGTGAATGGCATCGCAACCCGTGCGTTTTGCCGCTTCGATCAGCTTCTCGACGCTGAGGTACGTCTCGGCGCTCGACGAGCCGCGGAGCGCCACCGCGAGGTCCGCCTCGCGGACGAATGGAGCGTCCGCGTCCGGGTCGGCATACACGGCGACCGTTCCGATTCCCATCTCGCGGCAGGTGCGCATGACGCGGCGGGCGATTTCGCCCCGGTTGGCGATGAGCAGTCGTGTGATTCGTGTCATCAGGCTACATCCGGAAGACGCCGTAACCCGCGGCGCCCTTCACTTCGTTCGAATGGACCGCCGAGAGCGCGATGCCCAGGACGGTTCGCGTGTCACGCGGGTCGATGATCGCGTCGTCGGCGACGCGGCCGGTTGCGTAGATGGCCAGGGACTCCTTTTCGGCGCGATCCTCCGCCTGTTTCAAAAGGCGCAGGTCTTCCTCGGGATCGACGGTCCGGCCCTGGGCTGCGGCCGCGCCGCGGCGGACGATCTGCATCACGCCGGCGATCTGCGTCGGACCCATGATCGAGATCTTGGCCGTCGGCCAACTGAACGTGAACCGCGTGTCGTAGGCCTTGCCGCTCATCCCGTAGTTCCCGGCGCCGTAGCTCGCCCCGAGGATGACCGTGATGTGCGGCACCGTGCTGTTCGAGACCGCGTTGATCATCTTCGAGCCGTTCTTGACGATGCCGCCGTGTTCGTACACCTTCCCAACCATGTAGCCGGTGATGTTCTGGAGGAACAGGATCGGCACGTCGATCTGGTTGCAGAGCTGGATGAACTGCGTCGCCTTCTCGGATGAATCCGAGAACAGCACGCCGTTGTTGCCGATGATGCCGATCGGGTAGCCGTGGATCGACGCCCAGCCGGCCACGAGCGTCCGGCCGTAGAGCGGCTTGAACTCCTCGAAACGCGAGCCGTCGACGATTCGCGCGATGACCTCGCGCACGTCGACCGGCGTCTTCAGGTCGATCGGCATCAGGCCCAGGAGCTCTTCGGGATCGTAGACGGGCTCGTCGGCCGGGAGTGACGGGCCAGGGCCCAGTTTGCGCCAGTTGAGGTGCGCGACAGCGTCGCGCGCCATGCGCAACGCGTCGACCTCGTCCTCGGCCAGGTAGTCGGCGAGGCCGCTGATCGTCGCGTGCATCTCGGCCCCGCCCAGCTCTTCGTCGTTCGAATCTTCGCCGGTCGCCATCTTCACGAGCGGCGGCCCGCCCAGGAACACCTTGGAGCGCAGCTTGATGAAGATGTTGTAATCCGACATGCCCGGCTGGTAGGCGCCGCCCGCGGTCGAGCTGCCGAAGACCACCGAGACCGTCGGGATACGCATGGCCGAGAGCTCGGTGATGTCGTGAAAGAGCCGGCCGCTTTCCGCGAAGTGGTTCATCTGGCGGCGCATCTCCGCCTCGGCGTCGTCGCTCGTGCGCCGAAGGTCGCCGCCCGCCGACTCCACGAACTGGACGTACGGCAGCCGGTTCAGCCGGGAGATCTCCAGGGCGCGGTCGATCTTCTTGCCCGAGATCGCCGTGATCGCGCCGCCCATCACCGTCGGGTCGTTGCCCACGACCACGCACTCAGTCCCGGAAACTACACCGACGCCGGAGACGAAGCCGCCGCCGACCGAATAATCTGTCCCCCAGCCTGAGAGCGGGCTGAGCTCGAGAAACGGCGAATCGGG
>JAKALX010000392.1 GCA_021823905.1 Chloroflexota bacterium
GTACTTGTAGTAGGTGAAGTTCTCCCGGTTGTCGACCTTGACCAGCACGTCGCCGGTTGAGGTCCTGGTGATCTCGAGGCCCACGTCTGCGCCGCGTGGATCGGCGAGCGAGACCGCGAGGCTCAGCGCCTTCTGCACGGGCTCGTCGAAGCACGATCGCTCCGTGTAGTCCTCTTTCTCGAGGCACGCCCAGTTGAACCAGTCGTTCTGCGGGATCTCCTCGATCGACCGCCAGGGCAGCTCGGCGCCGCACTCGGGGCAAAGCAGCAGTTCGTCGGTCTCCTCGGGTGGCCGAAGCCTCTCGAGGTCCACTGCGGCTCCGCAGTTTGGGCACTGCCGGTCGAGATCCTCGTCCGACGTGCCGTGCAGCCACAGCTCGGTGTGCTCGGATTCATCGTCGTTGCACATGCGTCACCTCCTGGGTCTGTCCCCTCCCGCCTTGCTTCTCCTTGATGGAGCCGGAGCGGGTCGGCTCCGCGTGGAAGCCGACCCGCCGGAAGCCCGGTCATTCGTCGCGGCCGGATGCGCTGGGTGTTGGGGGAAGCGGGTGAACGTAAGGTGGCCGTCCGTCACCGGACGGCCTGCCGCCGCTAGAGGCTGGCGGTCTCGTCGGGCTCCGTCTCCTCGGCGCTCTTGAGGTCCCGGATGTGGAGTGCTCCATTCACCGGGAACGCATTCAAGCGCACGTTGAGGGAGTCGTCGCGGTTGACGAAGGCGATCCCGATCTGAATCCAGAGATTCTTGCGTTCGGGATGCTCCTCGCTCTGCCGCTCGACGATGGTGTAGACCCCCTTGATGTGGGACATGGGTTGCCTCCTTTCATAGGGCGTCTCACTACGGGCAGGTGGTGAAGCGGCGGAGCTTAAATGCTTTGTGGTGCTGGAGGCGCGAAAAGCTTAAGTACCACCGGTCACTACAGGGGAGTGGTGAATGCTATGCCCGCAGAACCGTTCCATCCCAGCTATGGCCTCTCCCCGCAGACGCACCTCGACATCACGCGCTACCTGACGCCGGGCGCCGGGAGCTACGGAGCGCAGCCGGCGCCGACCGACGACCTTGTCGATGCGCTCCTCCGGATGCGAAGCCAGGGGCTCGAGGATCTCGTCTGCCGCGTCGGCGAGCTGATCGAAGCGCGGCAGCAAGCAGGCAGGGAGTCTGCCTCTGCGATCTCCCGCGACCTCACGTACCTCGAGAACCTCATCATTGATTGCTACCGCCACGGCCAAAGGGCGACAGAGGACCGGACCTACGTCAAGCTGAGGCTGGAGCAGCTCCGCCTGCACAGCGAGGCTCGTCAGGAGACGGTGAGCTGCTGGCGCGACACCGTGCTCCTCGCGAAGGAACTCGCCGAGCTGGTCCAGAAAGCAGGCGAGGCGACTCAGCAGGAGCGGCTGCTGGACGGTGATGGACTGTGATGCCGGACATCAAGGAGGCCCTCGAACGCCTCCGTCCCACGCTTGGCGGTCGAGCCGATACACTGTGGGCGCTCTATCTCTCCTCGGACCGAGAGGGCCGTGAGGACCTCGAGCAGCACATCCGTCTCCTCGACCTCAAACACAACCGGACCGGGCCCAGCGCCGGGCCTCCTCCCCTCCCGCCGCCGGAACCCGTCCTGCTGGACGGGTGGCTCCGCCTCGGCGAGGTGATCTACCCGAGCCGCGTGCCAACCCCCTTCGGCCTGCAGGCCGGGGAACTCATCCAGCACCTGGCGATCTTCGGCCGCTCCGGCGCCGGCAAGACCAACACCGTGCTCTGCCTCCTCCGGGGGCTCATGGAGAAGAAACTCCCCTTCCTGATCTTCGACTGGAAGCGAAACTACCGCGACATCCTGGCGGCGGACTGGGTTGCGGAGGGCGAGGTGTCGGCCCTTACCGTGGGCCGCGCCCTCGCGCCCCTCCGCCTCAACCCTCTCCGGCCGCCGCCAGGTACAGAACCCCGGACGTGGCTCAAGAAGCTCATCGAGATCGTCGCGCACGCCTACTTCCTCGGCGAGGGTGTCATGTACATCCTTCAGGAGGCCATCGACACGTGCTACCGGCAAGCCGGCGTTTATGACGGTGGGGCTGCGTACCCCACCTTTCACGATGTCCACGCCTACTTGAGGGCGAAGCGGGTGAACGGCCGCGAAGCGAACTGGATGGCGTCCACCCTCCGTGCCGTCGGGTCCCTGACGTACGGCCCGATGGGCGAGACGGTCTGCGCGAAAGAGTCCACCGACCTCGGAAGCTTGCTCAAGCAAAAGGTCATCCTCGAACTCGACGCACTCACGGATGCGGACAAGGTCTTCATCGTCGAGGCGATGCTCCTCTTCATTCACCACCTGCGCCTTGCTGATGGCGAGCGAGAGAAGCTCAAGCACGTGATTCTCGTCGAGGAGGCGCACCACGTGTTCCTCAAGGCGAAGCAGGAAGCCTCCGGCGGCGAGCCGATCACCGACGTGATCCTGCGGGAGATCCGCGAGCTGGGCGAAGCCGTGGTGCTGGTCGACCAGCACCCCTCGCAGATTGCGATCACAGCCCTCGGCAACACGTACTGCACGATCGCGATGAACCTCAAGCACCGCGCCGACGTCAACACAGTGGCCGACGCGTGCCTTCTGGAGCCCGAACAGAAAGAACACCTCGGCCGGCTCCCTGTTGGCTACGCGGTGGTGAAGCTGCAAGATCGTTGGACCTCACCCTTCGTCGTGAGGTTTCCCCATGTGCGGATCGACAAAGGGGGCGTGTCGGATGCAAGGCTGGCGTCGCTTCTGGGCAAATCCCGCTCAGGAGCGGGGAACCTCCGATTTCTTGGTGCTCAAGCCTTCCCGGGCAGTGTTCCTGAAGTTCCGGAGGCGCCTAAACCAGCCGAGGTGAAAGCCGAGAGCGCCGACGCGGCGGACCTGGCGCGGCTCCTCCGAGATGTCGCCTCGCACCCCACGGCCGGGGTGACGGACCGCTACCACCGGCTGGAGCTGTCCCGGCGCCGGGGTACGGCCCTGAAGAGACGCCTCGTCAGTGAGGGGCTCGCGCACGAAGTCGAGGTCCCCCTGCCGGGGGGCCGAGTGGCGCTGCTTGAGCCGACCCTGGGGGGATGGGAGCGCCTGGGACAGGGTCTTCCATCGCGGCGGGAGGGTGGCGTCGTGCACCGGTACTGGGTGGAACGGGTCGCCCTAGGGTTTCGCGCAAAGGGCTTCGTTGTCGAAACCGAGGTCGCAGCCGGCGAAGGTAGAGCGCTGGACCTCGTCGCTCGCAAGGGTGATGAGGAGGTGGCAGTCGAGGTCGAGGTGAGTGGCCGGCGTCTGGCAGACAGCGTGGCGAAGCTGGGAGCGCACGCGGCGGGTCGCAAAGTCCTGGCCTGTGCTTCCACGGAGGTCCTCGAGAGAGCACGCACGCTCGTTGCGTCTGGAAAGTGGCCGGGAGTCCGAGCACTGCACACCTGGGCGCTCGTGGGCGGAGATAAGGCGGGTCAGGGGAACGCAACTGACCAACAGCCATCATCCCCCTCGTAGCCGGGGCTGTGGGAGCTGCGGAATCGCGCCACGCGTCCTTTGCCTCGCCGTCGTGGCGGAGTTGTGGTCTTGCTTCTGGTGGGTTGCGGGATTCCGAGGCACTGTGGGACGGCGTGACGCCTCCGGTTGAGGCCGTTCCACAGGACCGGCGGCTTCCACAGCCTTACGGGAGTTCGATGGGGAAGGAGCAAAGGACTGCATGGTTCTCGGCGACGCTGCGGCAGGTGCAGGCCCGGAAAGTTGGCCTGGTCGACCTTCACGGACTAGTTGCTCGCAATGGTCCGATCGAAAAGCCTCTGAGCCTCCTTGGTGCGCCAGTCCTTTGGACCTCGCTGCTGTTCCAGGACGGCGAGGCCTGTTCGCAGGAGGGAGACGCCCTCATCCCGGC
>JAKALX010000393.1 GCA_021823905.1 Chloroflexota bacterium
CCCGTCCTGCCGTTCCGCTGCGTGCCTGGGTCATTCCAAATCCGGCGGAAAAGGTCGCAGCAAAGGATTTCGAACTCCTCCCAGGACCGAGGCGCGGGGAATCTGCTCGCCTTCAGCGTCGGCATGGCGCGATGGTATCAGAGCCCCAGAAGACCGGCGCGGATGAGAGACTCATGGCGCGAACGCCGGCATCTCAGCTCGCGCGCGCGAGCGACGCACGGAAGGGCATGGCCTGCCCGCCACGGCGGCCTACGGGAACCGCGGCGCCGATCGGCTCGATACGGGTCGAGGGGCCGATCCGCGAGAGGCGGAGTTCGGCCGCGGCAACCCCGGAGAGCGCGCGGTCGTCGAGGTGGTCTCCAAGCAGCGCGAGCGCCTCGGCGGCGTGATGGAGCGGCTCGTGGGAGGCGAGGGCGAGCGTACGCTCCGCGCCGTTCGCGTCGACCAGCGAGACGTGGACCCGGCGGTAGCTCTCGCCGCGCGCCGCGAGGACGGTCGCGAAGGTCGCAACCATGCGGGCAAGGCGGGCGCGGACCGCGACCGGGTTCGAGGGAGCGGGCCACTCGGCGCGGGCGACGAACGCCGGCTCGGGCGTGAGCTGGAGGCGTTCGCCGGGCTCGTCGCCAAGCTGAGCGACGACCGGCTGGCGGAGCGCCGAGCGGGCTGCGGCGAGCGCTGCTTCACGGGTGGGACCAACGCCGGCGCGAACGTCAAGGCCAGTCCACGAGCGGACGAGGGTGGCGATGCCCGCCGCGGCGGACTCCTCGTCGGGGAACAGGTGGCGAAGGCCGTCGAGATCGACGAAGAGATGCTCGCGGGAGGCGACGACGACAGCCGGTGTCGCGCGCAGGCGAAGAATGGAAGCTGCATCGTCGAGGGCTGCCAGGCAGTCGCCGGCGTTGTCGGGCAAGAAGCTGGCTCGCGGGCAGCGCGCACGGGCGGCCGAAGCGAGCATACCGGGTGCGACGCCCGAAGCCGCGAGCTCCGCTGAGACGGCTGCGACGAGCGCGCTGTCGGCAGCGGTGGCAACCAGGGCGACGGGCTTGCCCGACAGTTCCGGACGGTCGCCGCGAAGGAGCTGGATGGCGAGGCGGGGGAAGTGGAGGCAGAGCATGCGCATGGCGGAAACTCCCTGTGCGATGATACAAATTAGAACGTACGTTCTAATTTGTCAACAAGCGCGAACCCCCGATCTTCGCTAGGATTCGGCGCATGGGAGCGGTCCGTTGGATACAGGACCTTGCGGAAGAGCCCGTGGAACGCCTGGGCGGGAAGGCGATGAGCCTCGGGCGAATGTCGCGTGCGGGCTTCAACGTGCCGGATGCGTTCGTGATCCCGACCGACGTTGCGCATCAGCTCGGCGAAACCTGGCCGGAGGAGCTGTTCGAGGAGATCCTCGGCGGCTACCGGCGGCTGGCAAGCGACGGGAGCGGGGTGGCGGTGCGTTCGTCGGCCTCGGACGAGGACAGCGAGGCGGCCTCCTTCGCGGGGCAGCACGCGACGATCCTGAACGTGAGTAGCGAGGACGGGTTGATCGCGGCCGTGCGGGAGTGCCTGGCGTCGCTTCACTCGGAGGCGGCGTCGGCCTATCGAGGACGCACCGGGACAAGCGACCGGCCGGCACGCATGGCGATCGTGGTGCAGCGGATGATCCCGGCCGAGGTCGCGGGTGTGGCATTCAGCGTCGACCCGTTGACCGGCGACACGAACCGGATCGTGGTCGAGGCAGTTCGCGGGCTTGGGGAAGGGCTCGTCTCGGGCACGGTCGAGGGCGACCGGATGGTGCTCGACCGCGACACGCTGGCGGTCGTCGAAGCGCACCACCCGGGTGAGCCAGCGCTCGAGGAGGCCCTGGCGCGAGAGGCTGCGCGAGCGGCGCTTCGCGCCGAGGAAGAGTACGGGACGCCGCAGGACATCGAGTTCGCCTGGGCCACGGGCGTGCTCTGGATGCTGCAGTCGCGGCCGGTAACGACCCTGACGCGACAGGAGGCCGCGGAAGGCTGGGTTTCGGAATTCGACTCGCCGACCTCAGCAGAGGACCACTGGACGAGCGCGAACGTCCAGGAGATCCTGCCGGGCCTGCTCACGCCACTGACGATCACGGTCCTCACGGAGACGGCGCCGGAATCGTACACGCGCGACTACCAGGAGCTGGGGCTGCTCGACCGGGACGAGAACCCGCGGTTCGTGGGCGTGTTCTACAACCGCGTGTTCCTGAACATCTCGGCGACGCGGCTGGTCGGCGACCGGGCGCTCGGGGGCAGCGGCGACGCGGTGGAACGGCGCTACCTGGGCGGCGAGATAGCGGCCACGGCGAAAACGCGCCACGGCCTGAAAACATGGAAGCACCGGATCGTCAGCGCGCCGCGGATGGTGTGGATGCTGCTGACGCTGGAGAAGCGCGCGGAGAAAGCGGACCGGGCGGTAGCGGCTCACGAGCGGCGGGTGACCGCGATGGACTTCGCCGCGATGAGCGACGAGGCGCTCGGGGCGTTGCGGGAGCGGCTGACGCTGATCGCGGCGCGGCGCGGGCGGGTCCACCTGCGAGTGACCGCGATGGCCGGGTTCGGGTTCGAGAACGTGCAGAAGGTCGTTGCGCCGATCCTCGGCGAGGAGACGGAGGCACGGCTGCCGACGCTCTTCACGGGGCTGCCAAACGTCGAAAGCGCGCAGATCGGGATCGACCTCTGGGGGCTGTCGCGGGTCGCGAAGCGGGAAGGGATGGAATCGCGGTTGCGGGCGCCGGGCTTCGACCCGAACGCGGCAGACCTGCCCGCGACGTGGCGGGAGCGATACGGCGCGTTCACGCGACGGCACGGGCACCGCGGCCTGAACGAGCTGGAGGCGGCCGCGAAGACGTGGCGGGCGGATCCCACGGCGCTCATCGGCACGCTCGTCGCGTACCTGGACATGGACGAGGCGCATTCGCCGGTGGCGACCTTCGAGCGCCAGCGGGAGGACCGCCTGCAACTGGAGAAGGAAGTGGCAGCGGCGATGAACCCGCTGCGGCGGGCGATCTACCGGTACCTGCTGCGCGACGCCCAGAAGTGGGTGGCGTTGCGCGAGCGGACGAAATCGATGGTCGTGCGCGAGGCGCGTTGCGGGGATCTGCTGCTCCCGGAGATCCAGCGGCGGATGATCGCGGCGAAGGCGATCGACACGGCCGACGACCTCTTCTTCCTGGCGAACGGCGAGATCAGCGCGTGGCTGCGCGGCGAGAAGCAGGGGTTCCAGCAGGCGGTCGCGCGGCGGCGGAAGGAGTACGAACGGAACCGCCACGTGCTGCTGCCGGAGCGGTTCCGCGGGCGGCCGGCGCCGATTGAGCCGGACCTTTCGCATCATGCCGGCGACGTGCTGACGGGCACGCCGGTGAGCCCGGGCGTGGTCACCGGGCGCGCGCGGGTGATCTTCGACCCTGCGACGGACGGTCCGATGTTGCCGGGCGAGATCCTGGTGGCGCCGGTGACCGACGCGGGCTGGACGCCGCTCTTCGCGCTCGCGGCCGGCCTCGTGGTCGACATGGGGAGCGCGCTCAGCCACGGGAGCACCGTTGCGCGGGAATACGGTCTGCCGGCAGTCGTGAACGTCCGGCGCGGCACGCTCAGCATCCGCACAGGCGACCTGATCACCGTGAACGGGAGCAAGGGGACGGTCGTCGTTTTGGAGGCGTAAGGCGCGAGTGGCTGCCTACTGGACGGCGAGGAGCTCGACTTCGAAGACGAGATCGCTGTTCGCCGAGATATCGGCGCTTGGCGAGCGGGCGCCGTAGGCCAGGGCCGTCGGCAGGTAGAGCAGGCGCTTGCCGCCGACCTTCATGCCGGCCACACCCTCGTCCCAGCCCTTGATGACCTGGCCGAGACCGAG
>JAKALX010000394.1 GCA_021823905.1 Chloroflexota bacterium
GTGGTGCTCGACCTGCCAGGCTTGATCGAACCCGAGCTCGTCGGCGAGGACGACCTGCTCGACCGCTTGCTCCAGCACACGCTGTTCGGAGCGCTCATCCCACGGCTTGAGCACGGCGTGCTGGAAAAAGAGGCCGAACTTCACCTGTGCGCTCCTCCCAATCCGAGCCTGACGCGAGGGAGTCCATGCTAGCATGGGGCCCGCCGGCGGACGGGACCGAAGTGTGCCGCTCGCACCGGCGCTACGCCATCCCAGAGGTTGCCGCTTGCCTGACCGGGGACGCCTGGAGTCATCTCGGGTTGGATCGTTGGAGTCCGTCAGGGGTACGTGGTCCGAGGCCTGCTGGCTGCAACTCACGTTCGAAGTCCCGCGCGAGGCCGCCCTCACCTGGCTGCCGAACGAAGCCACGCGCCCGATTCCCGGCTACGCCCGCATCTTCGTCCTGGCCCCGGCGAGCGGGACCGGCGACGGCGGCGGAATCGCCGCGCTCCTGGCCGGTGGCCGTTTGCGGGACCGACCGGTCAACGCGCTGGTGGCATCGGCTCTCGGGGTTTCGCTCGTGGCCGGGGCCGGCGAAGTGATCGCCTCCGCACGCGAAGGCGCATTGCCGTTCTTGCAGGTCCGGCTGGAGGCGCTCAGCCCGGTCGATCCGAAGTTGCTGCACTGGGATCCCTGGCTGGTCTCGGCGATCGACCAGGGCGGGGACGAGCGGCTGGTCGAGCTGAAGGCGGGCGCCGACATCCGTGGGGCCTGGAGGTCCAGGACGGCGCGCGTTGAGCTCGGGACGCAGCTCTCGCCGGAGAGCCCCTGGCGGGAGCTGCGGAACAGCAACACCATCAGCGCCTGCTATTGCACCGGATCTTTCGGGCTCGGCCCGGCGCTGGCGGGCGCTGCGGGCGGGGCGCTCGAGCGCTGAATCAGGCTCGCGCGAGCCAGAGGTCGCGCATGAGCTGCACCTGGCCGACGTGCTCGCGCAGGTGGGCGACGGCCCGAAGCAGGCACTCAACGCCGCTGCGCACCGGCTCTCCCGGCGCCTCGGCGCTCCAGTCGACGATTGCCGCCAGGCTCGCTTCGTCTCCGTTGGCGAGCATCTCCTCGGCCTCGGGGATGAACGCGTCGATCGCCTTCACAAGGCCCGCGACGGCGACGCCTGACGCTTCGAAGGACCGCGCTCGTTCTTCAGCGCGGTAGCGCACGATCGATCCGGGGCGGTTGGAGCCGTTCCCGAGAAAGAACCGGGCCGAGGTGATGCTGTGCGTCACGAGCACAGCTACGGAGTTCGTGCCCGGCGCGGGGCGCCAGTCGGCTGCTTCGTCGGGCAGGCCGTCGATCGCATCGCGGAGCATGCCGAGGGATTCGCGGAGGACGATGAGGGTCGCAGCATGGGTTGGTGTCATCCGGCCGATCGTACCGCATGCGCTGCTGCGTACGGTGGCCGGGCAGTTGGCCCGGCCACCGCGAGGAGGGGATGCGCTTAGAGACGGCCCTTCATGATCCCGTGCCAGTACAGCCGTGGGAGAGCGTGGGCCTTGAAGAGGTACATGCTCCTCCGTTCCTTCGACTGGTCGAAGGGGAACGACTCCTTCGGGTTGCCGTCGTAGTCGAACTCGGCCATCACGAGCTTGCCGTAGCCGGTCACCAGCGGGCAGGCGGTGTAGCCGTCGTAGCGCGCGCTGAGCGGCTGCGACGCGATCGCGGCGAGCAGGTTCTTCACCAGTACTGGCGCTTGCTTGCGTACGGCCGCTCCTGTCTTGCTCGTGGGCAACGAGCTGGCGTCGCCAAGAGCGAAGACATTGGGATAGCGGACATGCTCAAGCGTGTACTTATCGACGTCGACCCAGCCGTCGGCGTTCCCGAGGGGGCCGCGCTTGAGGAAATCCGGCGCGCTCATCGGCGGCGTCACGTGCAGAAGATCGTACGCGAGTGTCGTACGCTCGCCCGTGTCCAGGTGCTCGAAGACTGCCTTCTTTTCGTCGCCCAGTACCTCGACCAGGTTCTGGCGGAACCGCGCGTCGATTCCCTTGCGCGCGACGACCTTCGTCAGCGTCGCTGCGTACTTTGGGACGGCGAAGATGCTCGCGTTCGCGCACATGAAGAGGATGTTGGTCTTCTCCCGGACGCCGTTCTTCCGGAACGCGTCATCGGCAAGGTACGCGATCTTCTGTGGCGCGCCGCCGCATTTCACCGGCGTCGCGGGGTGCGTGAAGATGGCCGTCCCGCCGGTGAAGGCGTTGAGGAACTCCCAGGTCTTGTCGACGTATTCGAAGCTGTAGTTGCTGCAGACTCCATCATGTCCGATCGCCTCGACGAGCCCGGGAATACGGTCCCAGTCGATCTGGATGCCCGGCGCGAGGACCAGGAAGTCGTACCCGACGTGCTTCCCAGTGGCGGTGAGCAGCCCGTTTTCCTCGGGGCAGATCTCCGAGACCGCTTCGCGAATCCACGTCACGCCACCGGGAATTACCGACTGTTCGGAGTGCTCGGTGACACGCTTGTCGAACACACCGCCGCCGACCAGCGTCCAGAGCGGCTGGTAATAGTGCTTCTCGGACGGTTCAACGATGGCGACGTCGAGGTTTCTGTTCGCGCGCCGCAGGCGGGCGGCGACGCTTATGCCCGCATTGCCCCCGCCGACAATGACGACTTGATGGTGGACGTCTGGCTTCGTGTGGGGGGCGTCGATTCGTGGAGCGGAAGCGGGGGCAGTCACGGCGATCTCCGAATGTCCATAAGTTGATCAAGTTACTCAACTATGAACCTAGCACACCGGCCCCTGCGCTGATATTCGTCATGCCATTCGTTCGCGACAAGGCCCCACAAACTCGTGTGGGCCAGCGGCGGACCGAACGCTAGGCGCCAGGGTCCACCGCGAAGTACACCTCGCAGGCGCGCCGTGCGGCGGCCGGCTCGAGCGCGGGCGGGCGCTTCACGAACCGTGCTTCTTCGATGATGAGCTGGAGAATGTCGCGCGGCTGACAACTGCGGAACCGGCCCTCGCTCGCCCGGTACACCTGCTGAACCGCGGTCTCCATCGTCTCGGGCGTGTACTCAACGCCCATCGCTTCCGCGAAGCGTTTGAAGATCTCCGTCATCTGGGCGGTGGTCGGCTCCGGGATGCGAATCTTGTAGGGGATACGGCGGAGGTGGGCCTCTTCGAGCATCGACTTGGGCTCGAGGTTTGTGCTGAAAACGATGGTCGAGCGAAACGGGAAGGTGATCCGCTCGCCAGTAATGAGCGCCATCGTGTCCTCGCCGCGTTCCAGGGCGGCGATCCAGCGGTTGAGCAGCGCGTGCGGCGAGACCTGCTGACGGCCAAAGTCGTCGATCGCCAGCAGCCCGCCGTGTGCCTTCACGTGCGGCGGAGCCTGGTGGTAGCCGAGTGCCGGGTCGTAGGCGAGGTCGAGGTCTTCCGGACGCAACTCGCCGCCGACGAAGACGAACGGCCGCTTGATTCGCAGCCATCGCCGATCACTGTTGCCGGACGCGTCGCTGGAATCCTCGGATTCGACGGGAACGTGAACGAGGTCGTCGAACAGGCGGATGATATGACCGCTGACGTAAACGCAGACAGGCAGGAGGGTGACCCCCTGGATCGCCTCGCTCGTGAGCTCGAGGATCGTCGTCTTTCCGTTGCCAGGGGCGCCCCAGAGCATTGCCGGGCGGCCAGACGTGAGTGCCAAGCAGACCTTCGCGACCACGTCCCGCGCGAGGACCAACTGCTGGAGGGCGCGCGCGAGACGCACCGGGTCGGGTGCGCCGATCTCGTAGTCCTGTTCGATTACGGAGAAGTAATCCTGGATCGGCACGGGCACGGGGCAGACGTATTTGCTCCGGCCGAACGCCTGCTCAGCCTCATGCATGCCC
>JAKALX010000395.1 GCA_021823905.1 Chloroflexota bacterium
CTCCGACCGTGTCCGCGAAAATCCGGCAGGACCAGGCGGTAACGGGGCGCGAGCGCGTCGATCCAGCCGAACCCCTCGAAGTTCGCCGCGCCGCTGGCCGACCAGCCGTGCAAGAGGAGAAGCGGCCGGCCGCTCCCTTCGAGGCGGTAGTGAATGCGAAGGTCTCCGGACTGTGTAAAGGGCATCGATCTTGCGAAGTTGACGTCGATGCGTCGAACTTTAACCGGGAAGGGCCTGCGCCCCAAGGGCTTCCCGCGCCATGAGCAAACCGCGCGCCGAGGCTGGCTCGCTGGAGGACACCGATGATCGAAGCCCAGCGACTCCGGCGCGCACCGACCGCCAGAACCTCGTTGTGGCCGGTGGTGGCCACGGTGGTAGCGCGGATTCGCCGATCGCCGGGCACGTTCGCGCTGCTTGCCATCATCAGCGCTACAAGCCTCGCGCTCGAGCTGGTTGCGCCGCACGGCGGTCACCGCCTGTTGCAACACGTGAGCTCGAACCTGGCGCACATCGAGAACCTGCGGTTTGGCGTCCTGGTTGGGAGCGCATTCTGGCTCGAGGACACGGCCGAACTCTTCCCGTGGCTGCTGCTCTTCACGGTCGTTGCGGCGCCAGCCGAGGCGTGGCTGGGAACGGGTCGGTGGATTGTGGTGTTCGCGGCCGGCCACGTCGGCGCTACCCTGGCAACGCTCGGTGGCATCTGGATAGCGATCGAGACCGGGGCCGCAAGCGCGCACCTGGCGCATTCGGTGGACGTGGGCGTGAGCTACGGCTTCTTCGCCGTGGCCGCGATCCTCGCCTATCGCGTTCCCCGGCGCTGGCGGCCTGCGTACATCGTCGCGGTCGCCGCCTATCCCGTGGCGGGCACGGTCTTGTTCCAGGGATTTGCCGACTTTGGCCACCTGCTGGCGCTGGCGATCGGCTTCGCGCTCTACCCGCTCGCGCGCAGGGCGTAGGGCCCGCTCCGGGTGACAAGGCGGCTACGTTATCCCATTCAGGGCCGGGGATTCGGTGGCTCTCTGGGGCGCGTGGCCGGGACGTATACTTTCGAATCTGCGCTAGCGCAGACCTACAGCCGACGGGAGCCACGGTGAGCAAGAAGAACAGCAAGAGCAGCACCAAGACGAGCAAGAAGAAGGCTGCCGCCCTGAAGGACCGCCAGGGCAGCGCCGTGACGGCGAAGGCCTCGCCCGCGCCGATCGGCTCCGCCCAACAGGAAGCGCCGCCGCCAATCGAGGGCCCGGCGCGCGCGATGGTCATCATGGCTCACCCCGACGACGCGGAGTTTCTCTGCGCCGGCACCATCGCGAAGTGGTGCGCCGAAGGCTGGGACGTCAGCTACGTCGTGGTGACGGGCGGCGACAAGGGGACGCACGACGACGCCATGCATCCGGAGAAGCTGGCCGCCATCCGCGAGGAAGAGCAGCGCGCCGCCTGCCGCGTGCTCGGGGTGAAGGAGTGCATCCTCCTTGGCTACCCCGACGGTTTCACGAGCGAAAGCCAGGAGCTTCGCGGCCAGATCACGCGCTTGCTGCGGCTCCACAAGCCGGACGTCGTCATCACCTGGGACGGTTTCCGGGGCGCGTTCAACCATCGCGACCACCGCAACGTCGGCGTGGCGACGATGGACGCGATCTACCCGATCGTCCGCGACCGGCTCTTCTATCAGCATCACGAGGAGGAGGGCCTCGGCTCGCACCAGGTGAACGAGGTGCTCCTGGCCGGCGCCGCCGAGCCCGACTACGCCGTCGACATCACCGAATACTGGGAGAAGAAGGTGGACGCGATCCTCTGCCACACCAGCCAGGTCGGTGGGCGCACCCGCGAGGATTTCGTCCGCGAGCGGGCGGAGCGCGACAAGCGGGAGCCGGGGAAGCCGGTCGAGGAGCGCTTCCGGCGATGGAGCATCCGCCGGCCACAGACGCGGCCGCAACAGGAACAGGCGCCGGCGGAAGCAGCGAAACCGCCGGAGACGCTCGCCCGGGCGAAGCCCCAGCGCGGTTAGGCGGCGGCGAGCCGGAAGGCGCGAAACATCTCGCTGCCCATGAAGCCGAGGTCGGGCGGCTCCTGCGCGCGCGCAACGGCGGCGACGACCTGGCTCCAGAGGCGGATCGCCGTTCCCAGCTGCTCGCGGTGGACCAGCGCATAAGCGCCCGCGATCCGGTCGATCTCGCGCCCAAGCTCTTCTTCGGAAAGCCTGCCGGCCTGCGTCCCGAGCCAGGCGACGCGCGTGGCAACGTGGTCCCAGGGCCAGGCGAGGATGACGTGGTCACGGTCGGCGAGGGAAGCCCTGAAAGCGTCGGCCGTGCGTCTCGCCACGAGCCCGGCCTCGCGCTGGGTCGTGGCGTCGATCACCACGAGCTCGCGAAACGCCGAAGGATCGGCGTGAATCGCGCCGCAGACCAGTGACGCCGCCTTGCTGCACACCTGCTCGAGCTGGTTGAAGGCCAGCGAGCGGGTGTCATTCCCCTGGGCGACCTGGCGCAGCACCCAGGTTCCAAACGACGCCGGGGCACGGGGTGGCATGGACGCGGAGCGGCGGGAGAAGAATCTCACGCCTCGATCATCGGCTGCCCCGCACGTCTCGCCAAGGCGTCCGGGTTCGAAGCCTCAGCGCGGCCGCCGCCATTTCGTCCAGTCGAACGGCGCCACGCCGTCCTCTGTCAGTTGCCAGATGGTCGCCTCGGCGCGGCCGCCGCTGATCTCCAGGAACCCGATCGTCCCCAGTTGCGTATCCAGGTTGTGCGGGTACGTCGGCGAGCCAGGGTTGACGCAGAGTGCGCCGCTGACCTGCTCGACGACCTCGACGTGCGTGTCGCCGAACACCACGACGTCCAGCTCCGCGGTCCCGAAGTAGCGGTTGAGCGCCCGTTCGAGGGTCAGGTGCGGCGGGTATTCGGGGATCGGCAGGTCGTGCGTCAGCCCGACGCGAAGCCCGCCGAGCGTCAGCAGCCAGGCTTCTTTGAGGCGGTGGTCGAATGGCTGCACCGGCCGGCCGCCGGAGCCGTCGTCGCCGTTGCCGCGCGCCGCGAACGTCGGGGCGACGTCCGAAAGCTGGTCGATCACCACGAGGTCGTGGATGTCGCCGGCGTGGAGGATGCAGTCGACGCCGGCGAAGGCGTCGAACACCTGGGGCCAGAGCTCATGGCGCGCCTCGGGGATGTGCGTGTCGGAGATGAGTCCGATGCGGAGCGACGCAGCGGTCGCCAGGTTGGAAAGGTCCCGATCCATCATGGACGTAGTCTAACGGGCCGAGGCCCCCGGCCGGGACAGGCAGAGCGGGCCATCACGCCAATGCCGAAATCGCGACGACGCCCCGCAATCGCCGACTCCTTCGACCCGGCAAGTCACTATCGTTCGCGTCCATAAACGGCCTGGTCTTCGCGGAACCCAAGCTTTCGCTTCTCGGGTTGGTGCGGGGGCGGCGCCATGAGCTGGTCGATCGCTTCGAACACCATCTGAAACTGCCCGTCGTACTGCTGTTCCAGCGCATCGACCCGACGGGACAGCGCCTCGGTCGATGTCGTCGCGTGGCGAAGCCGTACGAAGGCGCGCATGATCTCGATGTTGACCTCGATAGCGCGCGGGCTGTTGAGCACGCTCGAGAGCATCGCCACGCCGTGCTCCGTGAACACGTAGGGAAGGTACCGACGCCCGCCGCGCGTGTTTGAGATCCCAAATTGGGATCTCAAACGTCTGAACTCCTCGTTGGTCAGTTGGAACATGAAATCCGTGGGGAAGCGTTCTGGATGCCGCGCGACGGCGCGACCCACGATTCTGGTCTCAACGCCATAGAGCACCGCGATGTCGCTGTCCAGCATCACCCGCTCGCCCCGGAAGACGTGGACCACCGCCTCGATTC
>JAKALX010000396.1 GCA_021823905.1 Chloroflexota bacterium
GACCACCCGTGCGCCGGTCTGTTCGCGGACCGCCGCGGCCGAACCGACATGGTCGAGATGCTGGTGAGTAAGCAGGATCAGGGCCAGCGGCCGCCCATTCCCAACTGCGGCGAGCTCGCTGACGATCGCCTCCACGTTCGAGCCGAAGCCCGTGTCGACGAGCGCGAGCTGGCCGTCCCCGGCCTCCACGAGGTAGACATTCGAGCCGCGAGTGCCGTGGAGCCACCACACGCCAGGCGCTACCAGTTCGGCCATCGTGCGAGCCTGTCCTCCGGCGATTCGCTACGGGTCCGGGCCCGCGACCGCCCGCACATTGTACCCGCTGTGGATCCTGGGCCCTTCGCAACGGGTGCGTCTCAGGTTTTTGCATCGAAGCGACCCAGCCGAGGCTGGAGAGCCCAGACACCATCCGAGGCGCGACCTGTAGGGAGCGCGTACCGTGATACGCCATGGGAGCTCCGGCGCAGCGCCGGTGGTGCCCACCCCCTCACTCCCGTTCGCGACTCCCTCCGTCCAACACACGCAAAAACATGAGACGCACCCCTTCGCAACTGACGAAGAAGGCCCCGGGTGTCCCCGGGGCCTCTCAGCGGGTAACCAGGGTTGGGCCGCCCCTACGGAGCGATCTTGCTCACGAACACGTCGGTGTTCCCGAACTGCGATGCGCAAGAGGACTCCGGCGCCGGCTTCGGGCCCAGGCCCTTCTGGTAATCGTCGACTGCGGCGCAACCCACGCCGTTGCGGCTGTCCGTATAGATGAAGAACGCGTTCGTTGCCGTCGAGACCAGCGTGTTGTAGTCGCCCCAGAACTGGCGCGCGAGGTTGTTCTGCGCGCTCGCCGCTGGATCTGACGGGGCGCCGCTCACCTTCAACGGCGGGCTCCAGCCACTCCCGGAATTCGACGTATACCAGGAATCGATCGTGGCGTTGCCGGTGCCGAACGTGCTGGGGTCGGTCGCCGTGAGCGCCTGATACGCAAGATCGACTCGGCCATCCGGCGCCACGTCCAGCCCCTGGAAGAAGGCATAGCCCTCGCCCGAAGTGCTGACCTCGATGGGCGCGCTCCAGGTCGTCGCCCGGTTCGTGGACCTGGTCACGACGACTCGGCCGCCCGTGCTCGTCCGGTTGACCCACGCCGCGTAGACCGTGCCGTTGTTCTGGTCCACGGCGATGCTCGCGAAGCTGTCCGTCCGGAAGTTCGCCCCCGGGATCGGGTCCTGGATGTCCGTTACGGCGCCGATCGTGATCGGCCGCGACCAGGAGCCGCCGCCGTTGCGGGAGATCGAGACCACCTGCGACGCGCCCTGCTCGAAGGCGACGTAGACGCTGCCGTCGGGGCCCGTCTTGATCGCGGAACCCTGGCGGCCGCCAATACCGTAGTTGTTATACGCCGGCGAGAGTTGCTTCGGCAGCCCGAACGACTGGCCACCGTCAGTGGAGACAGCCACCATGATCGGCTCCGCTGTCCCGATGGAGTTGAACCGCGTCCAGGCGACGTAGACGCGCCCGAAGTACGGGCTGGCCGGGTTCGCGTCCACCCCGATCGACTCTTTGTCGTTGAACGTGTTCGGGTTGTTCTTGATCGAGGCGATCACCGGCCCGGCCCAGGTCCCACCGTTGTCGTCCGACCAGGAGACCGCGATGACCTCCGGGAACTGCGTCGGCGAGGCCGGCCCCTGACCGGTCTTGTACGAGGCCAGCGACGCGTAGTAGGCGCGGACGCCGTTGGTGTAGCTGAAGCGGCCATGCCGGTCCGGCTTCGGCCCGAAGACGATCGCCGGGTCACCGTCGGACACGAGCGCGCTCGCCTTCCACCCGGACTGGTCGTCGAGCAGGCCGTTGTTGGTCCACGTCGCCCCGCTGTCGGACGAGAGGTAGATACCGGACGTGCCTACATTGGGGAAGAACGAGCAGTCGTTGGCGGCGGCTGATCCGCGCCTCGGTCCCGGCCCGCAGGGTGGCTGCTCCTGCTCGTCGTTCGACCCGGCGATGAGGTGCTGGTTGGGAAAGCTGTCGAACGGATTCACCGCGATCGCCGGCTCGTTCTGCTTGTTGGTCGGGAACACCGCGGTCGTGTTCGACAACGGGACTCCCGCTACCTGCGGGTCGTTGGCCTGAACGTCGTTGAAGCTGGTGGTTGCGGAAGCGAAGGTCGCGACTAGCAATGCTGCCAGAGCCGCGGTCAACACCGTCGCGCGTCGGAAGTGCGTCATGTTGGTTCCTCCTTGTCTTGAACGCTCGTTGCCTACCCCCGGTGGCCGGTTGGCGGACATCGGGTGGAAGGAGGAATTCTCTATCATTCGATACCCGCTGCCAATGCCTTGGCCGACGGTCCTTTCCCTTTCACGTGCTCGACGCGAACCGGGAACTTCTGGCGCCCCGCGGGCGTTGGAAAAACCGGGACGCTAGCGCCACCCATTCGCCCCCGAGCCCTTGCGCAACGGGAGACAAAAGGTAGGCGGAGTCAGAAGGAGCGGCGGCATGGCGAGACTGTTCGTAGCGGCGATCGTGCTGGCGGTGCTGGCGGCCGCTTGCTCGGGCGGCTCGAAGCCGAGGCTGCCCGCCATTGGGACCCCCGAAGCCACCGTCACGGCAATGGCGTCCGCGTCGTCGACGCCGTTCCCCGCCGGCACCCTGGATGGAATCCCCCTGCAGCTGCTCACGCTCGGTGGCGACATCGCCCTTCCCGCGGGCCTCGTCGTCTACTACAACGTCAGCGGATACGGGAAGGGCGGAGGGCCCGGCCGTCTCCACCGTGCCTACCGGGATGCCGCAGGGCAGTTGCACGTGGACCCGCTCGGCCCAGACGTTGCGAAGGCTCCAATCACCTGGCAAGCGCTCGACGTTGAGCACGGCCTCCTCGCGCTCGAAGTCTGCGCGAAGGGGATGTGCGCGTCGGGCGAAAACGTCGCGTACCCGGACTCTGAGGCCCGGCTGTTCACTTCGGCGGACGGAGGCATCACATGGACGGACAGCGGAGTCATCCCCGACGACACCTTCGTCTCTGCCATCGCGCCGGGCGACGTCGTGGTCTGCACCTGCCGTCCAGGTGAGCCCGAGCGCTACTGGCACTTCCCGTCGGGCGAAACGATCAGCGCGCCGGTGCGAGGCGCGTTTCCCGCCAACGAGCCGGGTGTAGGGCTCGTTTGGAGCCGGGAAGATGGTCCGACGCGTGAGGTGTTCGACTGGTCTGGGACGAGCATTGCCAGGGCTGCCACACCGCCGGGCGGGAGCCCTCAATCGCCTTTCTTCGTCGCGTCCGCCATCGGCCGCGAGTTCGCATTCCGCGCATATGGGTACTGGACACCCATTCCGCGATCCGCTCAGGGCGGCTCCCGGCTGGTCCTCGCGACGGTCAACGAACAGAACAGGACGACCGGCGCCTATCGCTGGGATGGTGGCGATTTTCGGACCACGGTGTTCGTCTCGCCAACGAACGTGCTCGGCAACGTGTCGCCGCCGGAGCAGGCGTTGGGCGTGTTCCCGGCCGCGCTCATCGACCTCGCGGCGCGCACCATCCACCCAATTCCCGAGCTGAACCCGGGACTGGGCGCACCGTTCGTCCGTGCTGCCCTGGTGGGAACCTTTGCCCGCGTGAAAACCGGCGCCGACTGCCTCAACGTCCGCGAGAAGCCGGCGAAGGCGTCGCTCTCGCTCGGCTGCTACAAGGATGGCGTCCTCCTGCGCGTCCGCCCCCAGCCGGAACAGGCGGCCGAGGGCGTCACCTGGATCGCGGTCGAAACCCCCGAAGGCCGCGCCGGCTGGGCCAGCGCCGAGTTCCTGGAGCGATGACGATGAAGCCCGGACTGATAGTCGCTCTCGCCCTGATCG
>JAKALX010000397.1 GCA_021823905.1 Chloroflexota bacterium
GCCCACCTCGTCGTTGAGGGGCCACCGATTGCAGGGCCGGCCGCTCTCAGGCTGGGGTTGCGACTTTCGCTCCCTCGGTGAGGGCTGCCTGCAGCTTCGTTTCGGCATCGACTGAAAGCGACGTGCGCAAGATCGTGCCGCCGAACTTGGCGAGCTCGGGTGTCACTCGGTCTGCGGTGAAGCTGCGGAGCAGGACGAAGAGGGCTGAGGTGCCTGGCGTGAGCTTCTCTGAGAGCTGCTTGACGAACTTGTCATCGATGCCCAGGTCCGTGTGCCTGCCGATGAGCGCTCCGGATGCGGCGCCAACGGCCGCGCCGGCCACGGGCATCAGGAAGAGCATCCCGATGAGGCCTCCCCAAATCCCGCCCCAGACCGCCTCGGCGCCCGCGAGATTCCGGGACTGGTGGAGTTTGAGTTTGCCGTCCTGGCCTTTCGTTACGACAACGAGGTCGTCCAGGTCGGCGAAATATTCGTGCTGCAAACGAGCGAATGTTGCCCGCACCTCGCCCGCCCGAAACTCGTCCGGATACGCTACTGCGATCAGTTCACTCATCAATTGTCTCCTGTCTTCGGCCGGATAGTTTAGTCCCGCCTTCATGCACCGTAGCACCTTCGATTTCGAACTTTTACCAGATTGTTCCATGAATGTCGTATGGGTGCTGCCTCTCCTCCAGGCGGATGCTTCAGTTCCGCGTCTCGGCAACGCTTGCATCTCCAGCCGCAACACTCCTGGGGTCGCCCGACTGCTGGAACGGGTCCGCTCCCTGCGGCAACTGAGCACCGAGAACTGGATCGCGACTCACTGGCCCGGGCCCGTCCCACACCGGACACGTCATCGACGCGCTTCGCCGATGGAGCTGAACGGCGCGAAGCAGAACCTGACAACAGTCCCAGCCACGCCACATCCTCGCTGGCGAGCAGCGGGAAGGACATCGACGACATAGACGGTGTTCCCAGTGTCCGAATCCGTCGTGGTGACACCAACGCCGCAAACGGTTGGCCCGTTGGCGCTTACGATCATCGCTATCACTGCCTGTCCGCTGGCGGCCCCGGTGGCTGCCCCGTAGTAGGTGCTGGGTGCCGGACGGTGTATAGGCGATACGTGACTCTGAGCGACGACGCCAAAGGCAGCTAAGGCGCAAACACCGACCCAGATCGCGAAAAGCCGCTTCATGGGCCCGATCTTCGAGTCGAGGAATGCTGCAGTCGCCGGTCGAGGCGAACGAGCCAAACATTTCGCGCAAGGAGCGCCCGGGCAGAGCCGGAAACTGCGCATCGGCGAATCATCCGCCCAGTATCGAGGGCACCAAGTGGCATGTCTGCCAGTTTCGTACAGAGAAGTAGGAGCCCCGCAGCAGTCAGGCCCCCTCTGGCTCGTGGATTCGTCGGGCGGACCTGGCCGATTGCTTCCCAGCAACGCTACGGGAAGGGGCCAGCGCTCCTGTAGCGGCTCAGGGCCCATCCGAAAAGCTATTAGCAGTGCGGAAGCCGATGCAGGCGCAGGCAAGGTGAAGCATCGTGGTGTAGTTCTCCAGCTTCTTCTCCCAGCGGATGAGGAGTGAGCCTGGCTCGAAGCCCGCCTCGCCTCAGGCACGCAGCTCAAAGTTCATCCCCCCGTGCCCCCCACCCCTTGGCGCTCCCACCCCTCCTGTGCAACCTGAATCCATGCCCGCGCCCGCAACCCTCCTCGCTCACGCCACCGCTATTATTCCGCGACGCTCCTCCACCAGCCTCACGGCAGTACTGGCAGCAGTCCCCACCAGTGTCGAACCAATCCCCTACCTCGAATCTGCGCGGACTGGTTGGACTGGTTCGAACCAGTGTTTTTCATTTCGCGCCGCGGCCCCGGCGCCGTCACCATCTCCGGGGCAATCGGCAATCGGCAATCGCCAATCGCCAATCCGCTTCACCGCCACCTCCCGCGCCACCCGCTATGATTCGCCCACACACTCTCCGCGAGGCAGCACCATGACCATCAGCCAGCAGCTCAACGCAAAGGTCCAGGCCCTCCTCCAGAAGCAGATCGCCGACGGACGCCAGATCGGCGTCCAGGTCTCCGCCTACCAAGCCGGCGAGCCGATCGTCGACACGTGGGCCGGCGCGATGGGCCCCGAGGATCCGCGGCCGGTGCAGGCCGACACCCTCTTCAACTGCTTCTCGACCACCAAGGGCGTCGCCGCCACTGCCCTCCACATCCTCGCCGACCGCGGCCAGATCGAGTACGAGCAGCCGGTCGCGAAGTACTGGCCCGAGTTCGCCGCCAATGGCAAAGGCAAGGTCACCGTCGCCCAGGCGATGAGCCACCAGGCCGGCCTCCACGCCGTGCCCACGCCGCTCAAGGTCTCGTTCGTCAGCGACTGGCAGGGCGGCCTCGACTACATCGCGAACGGGATCCCCGCCTGGGAGCCGGGCACGGCCACCGGCTACCACGCCCTCACCTACGCCTGGGTCGTGGGTGGCATTGTCCAGGGCGCGACCGGCCGCCACATCAAGAACGTCATCGCCGAGGAGATAGCCGCGCCCCTCGGGCTTTCGAACGACATGTTCGTCGGCATCCCCGACGGTCTCGAAAGCCGCCTCGCTTCGCTCAAATCGCCCAAGAACGGCCTCGCCGGCGATCTCCCGATCCCGCCGGACCACGACTTCTTCAAGGCGATGCCGACCGACACCGAAGTCGACTTCAACGACATGCGCGTCCGCAAGGCCTGCCTTCCCTCGGCCAACGGCCACTTCAGCGCCCGCGCCCTGGCGAAGATGTATGGCGCACTTGCGAACGGCGGCGAGATCGGAGGTGTCCGCCTGATGTCGAAGGAGCGCGTCGCCGAGATGCAGAAGATCATCGAGCGCCGCCCCGACCGCGTGCTCTTCATGCCGATCCCCAAGGGTGTGGGCGTGATGATGGGCGGCAAGATGCCGGGCATGATGGGCGGCGAACCCATCGCCGGCGTCTTCGGCCCCCGCGAAACCGCCTTCGGCCACAGCGGCGCGGGCGGCTCGACCGCCTTCTGCGACCCCGAGGCCGGCCTCTCCGTGGCGGTCACCATCAACCAGATGCAGAACTCGCTCCAGGGCGAAGGCCCCACGTTCGAAATCTGCGACCTCATCCGCCGCGAGCTCGGCGTCGCCTGACGCCTCGCGGACCGCGCGGCCGAGGCCCAAGACCGCGACGTTGAATCCGAGGCCCGAACGGTAGTGAGGGCGTGGCGCTCGAACCGGCACTGTCGTCGCCACGCGGCACTGCCCCGCTTGCTACCGCGCGCGGCTCGGATGTGGCGCCTACAGCTTCAGCCCGAGCAACTCCCGGGTCACCTCGCCGTCGCGCACGGTGACGTTGACCCACGAGACCCGGATCTTCACGCGCTTGCCGCGGTTCTCGATCCAGACCTCGTCGCCCTTCTCCCAGCGGTAGTCCGATTCGATGGTGGCGAGGTGCTCGCCCTTGCTGCCGCCAAACGGGTCGGCTTCGTAGAAGTCGGTTTTCATCCAGCGTCCCCCGGTGTGGTGGTATGCGCGTCGAGCCAGGCCGCCAGGTCGCCGAGCACCTGGCCCTGCTCCGGCTCGTTGAAGATCTCGTGGTAGAGGCCGTCGTAGAGCTTGAGCGTTTTGTCCGCCGAGCCTGCCCGTGCGTACAGCAGCTCGCTCGCGGCCGCGGGCGCAAGCCGGTCCTCGCGGCCGTGCATGACGAGCAGCGGCAGCTCGATCTCCTCCATGTCCCGGTCGACGCGCGCGATCGCCCGCACCATGGCCGCCAGCAGCCCGGCCTGCATCTTGCCCGTGTAGACCAGCGGGTCCGCGACGTAGGCGCTCACGACCTCCGGGTCGCGAGAGA
>JAKALX010000020.1 GCA_021823905.1 Chloroflexota bacterium
GCTGCCCGGTTCGGCTTCCGCCGTGGTGACGGCATGGCACTGTTGGGTTGGCTTCTCGAGCTCACCGGCGACCCAGGTCAAAAAGAATGGCTGGCACTCGCTCGGGAGCACGTCGAGCGCAGCCACCAAGATCTGCCGCCGCCGAACGCCCTCGCCCGGCCGAGAGAGGGCGCTCGATGACCGTCGATCGCTCCTACCCGACGCCGCGAGCATTTCGCCAGGCCCTTACCGATAAGCTGAAAGCCAGGGCGGCGGCCGGGCGATGGAGTCTCCAAGCGCTTCAACGGCAAATGGCGTACGACCGCCTCCTTGAACGGCTCTATCGAGTGTCCGACGAATGGATTCTCAAGGGCGCCGCCGCTCTCCTGGCCCGCGACATCGCGGTTCGCGCCACCGTCGATATTGACCTGTACCGGCAGGCCGTGCTCGACGTGGCTGAAGAGGACGTGCGTAACGCAGCGGCACTGGATATCGGCGATTGGTTCCGCTTCGAAATGGGAAACGCCCGCAGCGCTGGCGATGGCGGCGGGCGCAGGCTTCCAGTTACTGCCTTCGTCGGAGCGACCCCTTGGTGCGCGTTCCACGTGGATATCACCGGCGAGGATCGCCGAATGACCGGCCAGCCGGAGCCAGTGCCGGCCCTGGTGCAGGTGGTCATGCCCGAGCTAGAGCAACATGGCTATCGCGCGTATCCGATCCCCGACCATATCGCAGACAAGATCGCTGCCATCCTCGAAAGGCACGGACCAGGCCGGCGCCCCTCAAGCCGCTATAAGGATCTGGTCGATCTCGTCGCAATCGTCACCACCGCGTCTGTGCCTGCTCCAGCTCAACTTGCCGCGCTGGCGTCGGAGGCCCAGCGTCGGGAGCTTCAGCTGCCGCCGCGCTTCGCGGCTCCAGAGCGAACGCTCTGGGAGCGGGGCTATGCCGCCGAGGCGCGCCGTTCGTTCCTATCCGATGCAGGCACGCTCGATAAAGCCCTCGCACTCCTCTCGCCTTTCGTCGACGCGCTCCTCGATGGCACTGCCCACGGTACGTGGAACCCCGAGACAAGGTGCTGGGAGTAAGCACTCGCCGCATCGTGATCGAACTGGTTAACGGTATCCGGCCAGCCCGCCAGGTGAATCATCATCGTTGAATAATGATTCACCGCTCGATTCCGCGCTGGGCGCTCTACCACCCTTCCGCGTAGTGAACGTCAGCGAATCGCAGTCTCCTCACCCCCGCCACACCCTCTCGATCGTCCCGCCGCCCAGCACCTCGTCGCCCGCGTAGAACGCCACCGCCTGCCCGGGAGTGAGCGCGCGCTGGCCCTTCGCGAACCGCACAACGGCATGCTCTCCTGCCGTTTCGACGATGGTGGCGGGCGCGGGCACTGCCTTGTAGCGCGCCTTGGCTTCGATGGCCGTCCCCGGCGCGGAAGGTTCGCCGGCGATCCAGCGCACCTCGCCCACTTCGATCGTGTCCGCGAAGAGCGCCTCTTCCGGGCCAATCGTCACGACATTCGCGGCCGCGTCAATCCCGGTGACGAAGCGCGGCTCGCCGACGGCGACGCCCAGGCCCTTGCGCTGACCGATGGTGTAGGCCGCGACGCCCCGGTGCTCGCCCAGCACCTCGCCGGTCGCCGCGTCGCGCATCTCCCCCGGCTTCGGATCGAGCCGCTCGCCGACGAACGCCCGGTAGTCGTTGCCGGGGACGAAGCAGATCTCGACGCTGTCCGGCTTGTCGGCCGTGTCGAGGCCAAGCCGCCGGGCGTGCTCGCGCACCTCGATCTTCGTGAGCTCCCCAATGGGCAGGATGAGCCGCGCAAGCTGCTCCTGCTGGAGCATATAGAGGACGTAGGACTGGTCCTTGGAGGTGTCGACGGCCCGCAGCAGCTGGAAACGAGGATTGCCGATTGTCGATTGTCGATTGTCGATTGGGGCCGCCGCCCCCGAATCGTGAATCGTGAATCGTGAATCGTGAATTGGGTCGCGTGAATCGTGAATCGACTCGCGTGAATCGGCAATCGGCAATCGGCAATCGGCAATGACCACGCGGGCGTAGTGCCCCGTCGCCACGTACTCCGCCTCCAGCGCGGGCAGCCGATCGAGCAGGGCGCGGTACTTGATGTGCTCGTTGCAGCGGACACAGGGATTTGGCGTGCGTCCCGCGGCGTATTCGCTGACGAAGTTGTCGACGACGCGCTCGCGGAACTCGTCCTCGAAGTTCATGACGTAGTGACGGATGCCGAGCTGCCCGGCGACTCGGCGGGCGTCGTCGATGTCCTCCACGGAGCAGCACTGCTGGTGGCCGCGCAGCTCCTCCGGCCGGGACTCGGTCCAGAGCCGCATGGTGACGCCGACCACGTCGAAGCCTCGCTCGACGAGGAGCGCGGCGGCGACGGAGCTGTCGACTCCGCCGGACATGCCGACGACGACACGGGGGGCAGCCATTGCTGTGATAAGATCCTTCTGGCGCCCGGCCCCGGCGTTACCGGGCAGCACGGGCAGAGGAGCGCAATTCCTGGATTCCGAAGCGTTGGCTCAGAAAGCCGTCGACATTCTCTCCGAACGCAAGGCGCTGGACATCGCGCTGATCGACATTTCGCGCACCGCCACGTTCACCGACTACTTCGTCATTGCGACGGCGCAATCCCCGCTCCAGTTTAGCGCGCTCTCTGATTACCTTGAAAAGGACCTCAAGCCCGAGGGCCACGACCTCCGCCACCGGGAGGGCTCGCCCGAGAGCGGCTGGATGCTGCTCGACTTCGGCGACATCATCGTCCACGTCTTCTCGCCGCCCCAGCGGGCGTTCTACCGGCTCGAGGAGCTGTGGGGGAAGACAAGCCCGGTCGTGCGCTTCAGCGACTGAAACCGGGGATTGCGCGGGTTTCCACTCAGGAGCAGGATCGCGGCATGGCGCGGAGACGTGGTGTCAGCGTTGCGGGACTGTCCTTGCTCCTCGCTGCTTGGGTCTTCTGGTCGGTCCTTGCGGGTGACGTCCGGGGTGTTGGGCTCGCGCTCCTGGTCGGTGGCCCAGTGGCTGTCTACTGGGCCGGTCGCGGGCGGCCTGAGTCCATTTTCGCGGCGCTCTCATTGTTCTGGATTGGATGGGTCGTCTGGTTCGCCCTCACCATCAGGGGGTGGACTGTTGTTATGCCCCTCATAACCGGCGTACCAACGGCCGCATACTGGGCACATCGCTGGTGGTCTGCCCTCCGGCGCCGGAGCTAGCGCGTCGGAAGCGTCGATTCCGTTCCGGAGCGCCGGGGCGCAGGCGGACCAGCGTCGTCGCGGCTCGGAGCGAGTGCGAGGATGAGTGCCATCGCGGCGCTCCATGCCTGTCGCGCTACCGCAAACGGCGCCGCGCCGCCAATCGGTCAGTAGCGCGAGAGATATCGAGCGCCGGGACGCAGGCGGACCAGCGTCGTCGCGGCTCGGAGCGAGTGCGAGGATGAGTGCCATCGCGGCGGACCAGCGTTGTCGTGGCTCGGAGCGAGTGCGAGGTGACTGCCTTCGCGGACGGCGCCGCATCCGAACGCGCTAGAATCCGCTATCGGCGCAGCTTCCGCCGAATCTGTGACGCGAGGTAGTCTCCGATGAAGGTGAGCCTTTTCTATCTTCCTGGCGTTGGCAGCCGCGAGCAGGTCGAGGCGGGCATGGCGGGGCTCCGTGGCGACCTCTACCAGGAGATGTTGCGAGACGTGAGCGAACAGGCGAAGCTCGCCGACGACCTCGGCTACGACTCCATCTCCTTCACCGAACACCACTTCCACGTCGAGGGGTTCGAGCTTTCGAACAACCCGGTGCTCCTCGACCTCTACATCGCGATGCAGACGCGCCGGATCCGGGTCGGGCAGCTCGGCATCGTGCTGCCTGCGCAGAATCCGCTGCGGGTGGCCGAGGACATCGCCATGCTCGACCACATGTCGGGTGGCCGGGCGAACGCGGGGTTCGCTCGAGGCTATCAGCGCCGCTGGGTCGATACGATGGCGCAGCAGCTGCACGGAATCCACGGCGCCACCCCTGGTCAGCACGACGAGATCGACCGGGCGAACCGGATGGCGTTCGAGGAGCATTTTCGGATCATCAAGCGAGCGTGGACCGAGGACATGCTCAGCTACCAGGGCAAGTACTGGCAGATCCCGGCTGAGGGCACCCCCTGGGACATCCAGGCCACGCGCGACTGGGGCCGGGGGATCGACGCGGACAACGTCGTCCGGGAAATCGGTGTTGTGCCGAAGCCGTTGCAGAAGCCGCATCCGCCAATCTTCCAGCCGTTCGCGTCGAGCGAGAATACGATTCGCTGGTGCGCGCGCGAAGAGGTGACGGCGATCCTGCCGCCGATGCGGGCCGCGCTCCAGAATCAGCTCTACCAGGTCTACCGCGAGGAGTCGGCGATGCAGGGGCGGGCGCTGACCCCGGGGGCGGGCCTTGGCGTCCTGCGCGACCTCATCGTCTGCGATACCGACGAGGAAGCGCAGCACTGGTGGGCCCACGGCGCCGCCTTCTGCGGAGCGGCCTGGTTCGCGCCGTTCCATTTCGGCGACGTGCTCCGCGAACCAGGAGCGACGGAGGGGCCCGACCGGAATGAGATGCTGGCCAACGGCTCGGTGTTCGTCGGCACGGTCGACACGGTCACGCGGCAGGTCGAGAAGCTGCTCGCGACGACGCCCGTCGAGTGGGTCTTCGCCTGGATGTACAACGGGCTCATCCCGAACGAGGTGAACCTGCGCTCGATCGAGCTGTTCAAGACGCGGGTGCTGCCCAGGTTCGAGTGACGGCGTGGCGGGTCACGGCAGGACCAGCAACCCGAGCCAGTAGTCTCAGTGCGTGCGCCGAGAGCCACTGTTCGGGCGCGTCATCCCAGGCTGACGTGGAGCGGACGGCGGCCGTAGCCAAGCGCGCTCGCCCGCGGCGGCGGCACAGGACCGATCGGGGCCATGCCGGGGAATCGTTCGATGAGCGTGCGAAGGGCGATGCGCGCTTCCAGGCGGGCGAGGCTGGCTCCCAGGCAGTAGTGCAGTCCCCAGCCGAAACCGAGCTGCGGGTTGGGATTCCGTTCCAGGTTCAGCTGGCCGGGGCGATCGAACACGGCTTTGTCGTGGTTGGCGGCGGCGACGCAGAGGAAAACGTTCTGGCCGGACTCGAGACGGTGGCCCCCGCGTTCGTGGGCCACCGCCACCTTCCGCGGCAGGGCGCGCGAAGGTCCCTGGACGCGCATGAACTCCTCCACCGCGGTCGCGTCGGCGTCGCGGTGGGCGCGCAGCCAGGCGAGGAGATCCGGGTTCTCGAGAAGGATGCCCAGCGCGTTCACGAGCAGGGTGGCGGTCGTCTCGTGGCCCCCGAACAGGAGGAGCGTGCACGCGCCCACGAGCTCGAGTGGGCTCAGGTCATCGGATTCGTGCGCCACGATCGCGGAGAGCAGGCTTCCCGATGGCTCACGCCGCTCGCGCTCGATCAGGCTGGAGAAGAAGCTGACGAACTCCGTCGTCGCCCGCCCGACCGACTCTTCGGGCGCGCTTCCAGGTGATATGGCGAAGACAAGCTGGCCGAGGTCGTGGGACCAGTCGTAGAAGCGGTGCCGATCCTCCGGCGCGACGCCAAGGACGGCGCCGATGACGAGCGCCGGTATCGTACGCGCGAAGTTGTGGCTGAGGTCCGTGTCGCCAGGATCGAGGCTGTCGAGGACGCCGTCGACGATCGACTGGACGTCGGCTTCGAGGGCGTTGACCGCGCGAGGCGTGAATGCAGTGCGGACCGGCTCCCGCAGGCGTGTGTGCGCGGGTGGATCACGGAAATTCATCCAGCCGGCCAACAGCTCCGTCACCTGCTGGAATGCCGCGGAGCGCCCGGCTGCGGCTCGCTGGAACGACGCCATGCGATCGGACGAAAGCGCCTCGTTGTCGCGAAACCCGGCTTCCACGCCAGCGTGGGAAAGGACCACCCAGCCGCGAAGGAAGTCGCTCCACTGCACGTCGCCGGCCTGGCGCGCCGCCGCGAAGTATGCGGCTGGATCGCGCAGCGACTCGGCGCAGTTGAGATCGACGTGGAACGCGGTGGCCATTGCGGGAGCAGGCTACATGACGCTGCGCCGTCTCATCAATAACGGCCGCGAGCCTCCATTCCGCTCCCTGGCTCGCTCTCGGACTAGGGCCGAAGCCCGCGGCCGCGGCCGCGCCCACCGAACTGGCTCCGGACGGTCGACAGGAAGCTGCCGAACGAGACCTCGGCGCCGGCCGCCCGATGCAGGTCGCGTGCCCGCTGCAGGATCAAGTCCTTGACGCGCGCCTCTTCGCCGGCGTCGAGCCAGTAACCGTGGCCTTCAGCGCACGCGTCGATCTCCAGAGGATTCGCCCGGTAGTCGAATTCGTACATCCGTTTAGCGCAGACGGGACACGCCCGGTCGCTTTCGTGCGCCTGGTATTCGATCATCCCCGACAGCACCACGGCATCCTTGACGACGAGCTTTTCCAGGGCTGGGAGATCGCCGCGCTCCAGCCACTCCCCACCACATTCAGTACAGACAGAGACCTCGATCCCCGAGTGCGTCTCCGGGTGCAGCGCTCCGTGCCCGAGTGGACAATTCATAGAACCGAGTCTACTCAGGTTCGCGTAAAGAATCGTTCAGCGGCCGAATGCGCGCCGCGGCATGCCGGTGTCGCCTTCTTCCATGCCTTCCGGCCGGTGCCTCCGAAGCGGGGACGGCGCCGGCCAGGTGCGTGTCCGGACCTCCAAGTCTCGCGAAACCTGAACGTAGCGCGAGCGAAATCTTGCCGAAACGGCGTGGAAATAGCGCGGAAATCCCCGGCTTCTATCGTCAATCTCGTCCAGTCGTAGAGGGGCCCGGAATGGCAGCCGGCGCGGGGGGAAAACTCCGAACCGGCTCTGACCGCGACATGGAACCCGGCTCGCCGTCGCGCGCGCCGGGCCCTCCCGCGACGGATCGCTCGCAACCGCGAGCGGAACACCCGGCGAGGAGGACCAGAATGACGTTCCCGTACCACCCACGTTCGTGCGGCGGGCCGAAATGGCAGCAGTGATCTTCTGCGGCCATTGCGGCGAGCGCGCCGAGGCGGGCGAGCGCTTCTGCGTCGGCTGTGGCGCGGCGTTGCGCGGTCACCAGCCGGCGGCGGCGCAGGAAGCGCCGAGCAGCTCCGAGGTCGGGCGGGCTGCGGCGCTGCTCGCAAAGCGGGACGCCGCCGGAGCTGTCGCGATCCTCGAGCCGTACTGCCAGGCGCAGCCGGGAGACGCGATCGCCCGCGCCTATCTCGGCATCGCCTACCTGCGGCTCACACGCGTCGCCGACGCCCGCTTCGAGATCGAGGAAGCGGTCCGGCTCGCGCCTGGCAGCTTCATCTGCCGGACCAAGTACGGCGAGCTGCTCGCGCGGGTCGGGTTTTACGACCAGGCGATGGCGCAACTCGACCTGGCGCTGGGGTTGCCGGCGCCCGACAGCGAGAGCCGCCACGCCGCCATGGAGCTCCGGCAGTTCTGCAAGGACCACGCGAAGGGCCTCGTCTACCGCCGGCTCGAATATCCACGGCTGTCGTTGCGCAGCCTCGTCCCGCGCCCCAGGGCGCACCACGTCCCAACAGTCGAATTGGAGAGGGGGTAACTCGCCTTGGAAACGCTGCTCTTCCTGGTTCCCATCCTCGGGATCCTCGTCATCGCTCTCGGACGCGTGACCTCGTTGCGCGCGGCCACCATCGAGGGCGCGCCCCAGGGCGACGTTGCCCTGGGCTTTCGCGAACGCCTCCGCTACCACCGCGGAATGCTCTATTCCGTCGGTGGGCTCATGCTCCTGGGGGCGCTCACCGGCGTCGTCACAACGGCCGTTGAGCTGATCGCGCTCGGCCTGGCGTTTGCGGTCGTGCAGGCGCCGATTCGCTACCGGTTCACGTCGAAGGGCGTGGCCCTCGGGCGGCTGCTCTTCCGGCCCTACACCGAGTTCGACGGCTACCGATCGAGCCGCAAGGGTGTGCTCCTCGTCGGCAAGGCAGGGAACGGCTCGCTCCTCATCCATGGCAGTGAGGCGAGCCGCCAGGCAGCGCTGAAGCACGTCTCGAAGAAGCTCGGCGCCCTGACCGCCGCCCGTGCGGCGCGGTCCGCCCCCGCCGGGTTCTCGCGGCTGCGCTATGCACTCCTCGTGGCGCCCGCTGCTGCCGTGTTCCTCGCCCTCGGCGCGAACGCCGCGCTGGCTGACGGCCCCGACACGCCGCCCGCGCCCGTCGTCGATCCAGGCGGAACCACGGTCGGCGACCCGACCGACCTCGGCGCCATCGGCGTTGGCGGCGGCTCGCTCTCGGTCACGAAGAACGGCGCGGTCGATGCGGCGGCCACGGCCCAGATGTTCACCGACGCGAAGGCGAAGGAGCCGTTCGCCTACAACCTGGCGGCTTACGTGAACCAGAACCGCCTCGCGATCAACTTTGTCTGGGTGCTCGTCACCGGCTACCTCGTCATGTTCATGCAGGCCGGTTTCGCCATGGTGGAGACGGGCTTCTGCCGGGCGAAGAGCGCGATGCACGTGATGATGACCAACTTCATGATTTACGGCATCGGCATGCTCGCCTACTGGGCCGTCGGCTTCGCCATCGCCTTCGGCGGCGTAGGTCTGACGGGACCGACCAACCTCGGCTCGGGGCTGCTCGCGCTCAACAAGGAAGTCACGCTGCACGTCTCCGGTGTCGACTACGGCATCTTCGGCTACAAGGGCTTCTTCCTCGGCCCGAACAGCCTCGACGTCGGCATCGCGGTGCTCTTCCTCTTCCAGATGGTCTTCATGGACACCGCCGCGACCATCCTCACCGGCGCGGTGGCCGAACGCTGGACATGGATCAGCTTCATGATCTGGGGCGTCTTCGTCGGCGCGCTCATCCAGCCGGTGATCGCCAACTGGGCCTGGGGCGGCGGCTGGCTCTTCGGCCTCAAGGATTCCGCGCTTGCACGGCCGTACGTCGATTTCGCCGGCTCGGGCGTGGTCCACATGGTTGGCGGGTTCGCCGCCCTCGGCGGGGCTATCGTGCTGGGTCCGCGCCTCGGCAAGTACAACAAGGACGGCAGCGTCAACACGCTCCCCGGCCACAACCTCAACATGGCCGCGATCGGGACGTTCATCCTTGCCTTCGGCTGGTTCGGGTTCAACCCCGGCTCGACGCTCGGCGCATCGGGCAGTGGCAACCTCCGCATCGGTGAGATCGCGGTCGTCACCATGCTTGCCGGCGCAGCCGGCTCGGTTACCGCGATGGCCTATGCGAAGGCAACCGTCAAGAAATACGACCCTGGCTACATGATCAACGGCATCCTCGCCGGCCTGGTGGCGATCACGGCGCCATCCGGCTACGTCAGCCCGATCTCCGCCGTCATCATCGGTGGCATCGCCGGCGGCCTCGTCTGTGTCGCCATGGTCTTCTTCGAGCGCAACCTCAAGGTCGACGACCCGGTCGGCGCGATCTCCGTTCACGGCGTCTGCGGCGCCTGGGGAGTCCTCTCGGTCGGTCTCTTCGCCGACGGCACCGCCCCGGATTACCTCGCCATCGGATCGCCGATCAAGGGCGCCTTCTTCGGAGACTGGAACCAGCTTGCGGTCGAGGCCATCGGCGTCGCGGTGATTGCGGCATGGTGCTTCGGGACCTCGTTCGCCCTCTTTAAAGTGCTGAGCGCACTCGGCGTTTATCGCTCGAAGCCTGAGGACGAGCTGCGCGGCCTGGACCTCCCCGAGATGGGCACGCACGCCTATCCCGTGGAGGACATGCCCTCCGAGCGCGGCGTCGAGCCCGGGACGTATATCCCCGGCGTCACCGTCGCGCCGGCCCCCGCCGGCGGACGGTAACCGGCCGGGCAACCAGCCGCGGGGCCGCGCTTCGGACATCCGGAGCGTGGCCCCTGCGTCCCATCCGGCCCTGATGATCGCCCGTTCCCGACGCTTGCCAGGCACACCCCTGTGATGGCCGCCAGCGACCCCTGGATCCGCCATCACGTGGTCATCCCGATGTTTGTCCAGTGGTCAGTCTCGCCTTCTGACCTGGTGAATCCGGCCGCCATGCGGGCTGCCCACCGCAGTCAGTCTTGAGCGCATCGGTTATCCTTTTCGAGAGGATGGATGCAGTGCTCGATGAAATAGAGCAGAAGCGGGGCGAACTCGAAGCCCTCTGTCGTCGCTACGGCGTACGGCGCCTGGAACTGTTCGGCTCAGCGGCGACGGGCATATTCCGCCCGGATGAGAGCGACCTCGACCTGTTGGCGGAGTTCGAATCCCACCTTTCCAGCGGTTATGCCGACCGGTATTTCGGGCTCATTGAGGCCTTGGAAACGCTGTTCGGGCGGCACGTGGACCTCGTCGTTGCGTCAGCGATCAGAAACCCCTATTTCCGGGCATCCGTCGAAACCACAAAGACCCTGCTCTATGCGGCTTGAGGCGAAGAAGTATCTCTTCGACATCAAGCAGGCGGCGGATCTCGTGGAGGAGTTCGCCGCCTACGAGGCCGACGCGATGCTGCGCGCCGCCGTCGAGCGAGAGTTCGAAATCATCGGTGAGGCGCTAGGCCAATTAGCGCGGCTTGATGAAGGTTTGGCGGGGCGGGTCAGTGGACACCGCCGTATCATCGCGTTCCGCAACATCCTCATCCACGGCTACGCCCACGTGGGCGACCGGCTTGTCTGGGACATCGTCGAGTCCCGGCTTCCAGTCCTGCGCCGCGAAGTGACCGCTCTCCTGGAGGAGCAGTGAAACATCTCGCGGCTGGCGGCTTTCTTCCACCATTGTGGCCCCGTGGAGGACATGCCCTCCGAGCGCGGCGTCGAGCTCGGCGCCTTCATCCCCGGTGTCACCGTCGCGCCGGCTCCCGCCGGCGGAAGGTAACCAGCGGGACAATCAACCACGGGCCACGCTTCGAAATATCGAAGCGTGGCCCCTGCGTCATGCAGTTGGAAATACGCCGGAAATCTCCCCGGCATTGAGCCGTAACCTCCCCGCAAACGAACGGAAACGCGCCGAAGCCAGACTAACCCTGTGGGGAATTCAACCGACTCATTGATGCTCATCGCCGGTCTGCTCCTTCTCGCGAAGGTGGCGGGCAGCGTTTCGGTCCGCCTCGGGATGCCGTCGGTCCTTGGCATCATCGTCGCCGGGCTCGTCGCGGGCCCCGCCGCGCTCGGGATCGTTGGCCACGATCAGTTCGTTTCGAACCTGGGCCAGGTAGGCGTGGTTCTCCTGATGTTCCTCGCCGGCCTTGAAACCGACCCTCAGGGGCTGCGGTCGGTCGGGCCGACGGCGATGCTCGTGGCCGTCGGCGGCGTTGTCCTGCCGCTCGGAGCCGGGTTCGGCGTGGGCTACGCGGCCGGGCTCGAGCCGATGCATGCGCTCTTCCTCGGCGCCATCCTGACGGCGACGTCGGTCAGCATCACGGCCGAGACGCTCAAGGAACTCGGCCGCTCCCGCAGCCGCGAGGGCTCGATCATCATGGGCGCGGCGATCATTGACGACGTCCTCGGGGTCCTCGTGCTGAGCGCGCTCGTCGTCGCCGAGTCGGGCGGCAGCATCTTCGTCCCGATTGCGAAGCTGGCGCTATTCTCAGCCGGCGCCTTCACCTTCTCGCGCTGGGTCATGCCGCTGATCCTTGAGCACCACACGCGCATCGAGTCACCCGACACGCGCACCGCGGCAGCACTGGCGATGGCGCTTGGCTTCGCCTGGCTCGCGTTCAAGGTGGGTGGTCTGGCCGACGTGACCGGCTCATTCCTCGCGGGCGTCATGCTTTCGCGCACGGACCTGGGACACCAGATCGCCGAGCCCGTCTCGCGGTTGAGCTACTCGCTCTTCATCCCGATCTTCTTCGTCTTCATTGGCACGAATGTGACCGCACACGATCTGACGGCGGCCCCGTGGCTCTGCGCGGGCGTCCTCGGCGTGGCGCTGCTCACGAAGCTCGTTGGCTGCGGCGGCGCGGCCCTGGCCTGCCGCGAGTCGTTCCCGGTCTCCCTCCGGATCGGAGCCGGCATGGTCGGGCGAGGTGAGATCGCGCTCGTGGTCGCTTCGGTCGGGCTCACCCAGGGCGTCGTCGACAGCAGCGTTTTCTCGATCGCTATCGTCGTGACCGTCGCGACGACGATCGCCGCCCCGTTGCTCCTGAAGGCCGCGTACCAGCTGACGCCGGCTCGCCAGGTGACGGCCGACGAACAGCTGGTGCTCACGCCCGAGACCGCTGGGCTGCGCTGACGGCAGGCGCGGCCCGGCCACTCGATTCCGAACCGCCACCACGGTCCATCTTCCCGAGCGGCCTCGGCTTCGGCGGCCGCTTGCGGCGCGACGGCGACAACTCCAGACTACCGGGCGTGTTCGATCGGCATCGTGAAGCCAGGCGCATGGACAAAATCGAGATTGCCATCGAGCGCGGCCGCGACGGCTACACCGGCGCCTGGTGCCTCGAGCTGCCCGGGTGCTACGCCCTGGTCCCGCCCGGCGCCGACCCGGTCGAGCGGGCGACGCTGGCAATCCTGGAGTTCGCATCCTGGTCGCACCATCGGGCCGCCGATCGGATGGCCGTCGAGCCCGGCCAAATCGCAATCGCGCAGTCACTCACCACGGACGACGACCTTCGAGCGGGCGAAACTTCGGCGTTCTTCGTGCATGACGGCGAAGCCCCGGCGCCGAGCGAATTCCCGCTCTGGGCGACTCCGCATGACCGGGCGCTCGACGAGCTGCGCGAGCTGGTCCTCGCGTTTCCGCCGGGCATGCACGGGCATCGGCTGGACGAATCCGGGCGAACAGTCCTCGAAATCGTCGAGCATGCCGCGGAGGCCGAGCGCTTCTTCGCCTCGCGCCTGCGGCCGGAATCGGTGAAACCGCCGAAGCAGCCGGCGCAGGACCGCGGCTTTCGAGATCTGCAAGACGCCCACGTCCTGCTCCAACAGGTCGTCTGCGACGTGCCAGCCGCCACGCGCCTAAACCTGCCACGAGGGAACGCGGGGCGCGCCGAGACCTGGTCCGTCCGCAAGGTGATGCGCCGCTCGATCTGGCATCTGCGCTATCACACGTGGGAGCTGCGCCGGGCGGTCGGATCGATCTGGCTCGGCTGAGCCCTATTCGGCGGCGAGCTCGCCGAGCATCCGCAGCGTGCGCGGCAACGCGTCGGCGTCGTCGGCCGGCAGGATCGGCATCGCCAGGAGCTCCGCGGCGCCGAACTCGGGCAGCTTGCGGAGGCGCTCCTTCACCTGCTCGGCGCTGCCGTGGACGACGAGCGCATCGATCATGCGATCCGAAAGCTGGCCTTCCTTCGCCTCCGGGAAGCCCGCGTCCTGGAACATCTGCGAGTAGAACGGCACGCGCGGGTAGAAGCCGATCTGGCGGGCCGACGCCTGGCGGACCGCTTCCACATCCTCGGAGACGGCGACCGGCACGTGCGCGATCAGTGGCGGCGGCGTGCGGCCCGCCTTCGCCGCGCCCTCGTTGATCGCCGGGATCGCGACGTCGCGCAGGTAGGGCAGCGGGCACACCCAGGAGATCGCGCCGTCCGCCAGCTCGCCGCAAACGCGGAAGCCGTTCGGGCGCAGCGCCGACGCCATGACCGTCACCTGCGACGGCCCGCCGGCGACCTGCGCGTGCGCGCTCAGGCGCTTGCCGCTGAATTCGACCTTCCCGTCGCGCAGCGCCGCCTGCAGGATCTGCAGGTACTCGCGCAGGTGCTGGAGCGGCCGCTCGAACGGGATGCCCCACGTGCCTTCGATCGCGGGCTTGTGGCTCGGCCCAACTCCCAGCCGCAGCCGTCCGGGCGCGAGCGAATCGACCACGATCGCTTGCTGCACCAGCGCCAGCGGGTGCCGCGGGAAGGTCGGCACGATCGAAGTCCCGAAGCGGATCCGGCTCGTGCGCATCGCCGCGGCGGAGAACACGGCGAGCGGATCGGGAGCGGCGCCACCGCTCGTCATCCAGGCGCAATCGATCCCCGCCTGCTCGGCGGCGACGATGCCGTCGACAATGCCCGCCGCGCGCGGGCCGGCGATGTGGACCCCAACCAGTACGTTCTTCATCGGTTCACCTCGGATATGGCGACCAGTCTAACGGACAGGCGAGCGGATCGAACGGCGCCGCCCGGGAACAGACGCCCGAGTGTGAACGAGGGCTCCGGCCGCGAATGAGTTGATGCCCCGCGCCGGCCTTCCCGTTCGTGGCGATTCTCGCTGCTGATGAACCATGGTTCCACTCGAGGCCGGAGCCCTCCATCACTGTCAGGCCCGCGCCTGGTTTCGGCGGCGCGTGAGCCGCCGCCCGCACCAGCGCCGCCGGCCGGCTCGCGTCGGCGGTAGCGCGAGTGCCAACGAGCGCCGCGACGCCGCTCCCGCCACCGTCGTCCTCGAAGCAGGGAGCGCCCCCGGCCGGTGAATTTTCCGGAAACAACCGGAATCAGGGCTTGACGCGCCCGCCACATTGAACGATGATTCATTCACTGAATGTCGATTCATTCATCCGAATGGACGAGCATTCACGGAGGTGTAGAATGCTGCAGGAAATGATGAACGCACGGATGGCCGAACTGGCCGCCGCCGATCGCATCATCAGCCAGCGGATGGAGCTCGAACAGTTCTTCCGCGTCGACCGTCTCGAGCGCGCGCTGCGCGCGGCCCGCAACCGGCTCGCCGTGTTCGGGTACTCCACGCCAATCAAGGCCTGACAATGGCGAAAGTCTCCGACGCCCACCTCGAAGCACGCCGCCGCTCCATCCTCGAAGCGGCGACGTGTGTCTTCTCGCAGAAGGGCGTCGAATCAGCGACCATGGCCGAGATCGCCCGCCTCGCGGGCATCTCCCCAGGCGCCATCTACCGCTACTTCGAATCGAAGAACGCCCTCGCTCGCGGCTGCATAAGCGAGAACTCGTACGCAGTGCAGAGCCAGTGGAAGAGCGAGGCAGTCGCCGACGCCGACGCGTGGAACAACTTCCGCGAGCTCTCACGCACGACGTTCTCCCTCCTCCACGAGCCTGAGGAGCGAGCCGACACGATTCTTTTCCTCGAAGGCGTCCTCACCGCTGTCCGTGATGACGATCAAGAGATGGTGCTCGCGCTCCGCGATGAGCACGAAGAGATCGTGGCCGGCATCCAGCGCCGGCTCGATGCCGCGCGCCAACAGGGCAGCATCGGCGAAGCGATCAACTCCCGCCACCTGGCCGAGACCCTCTGCTCGTTCTACTGGGGCGCGCGCTTGAACCATCTGATCGACTCGTCGGTCGACACGGACGCACAGTTCAACGAGCTGATCGCCATCCTCGAGCGCGCTTTGGGCCGCTCCTAGGCTGCGCCCCGCTCCCGCTCATTTTCCACGGTGACCGCAGCCGCCACAGTCCGCCGCGCGAGCACCGACTGAAGCCAGGTGATGTCCGCCTGGAGGTGCGCCACCCGCCGCGCACGGGCGATCGCTTCCCACTCCTCCGGCGCGCTTCCTCGCAACGCCCGCTCCTCCTGCGTGAGCTGCTGCGCCGCGCGAGCCATCCGCGGCCGCAGCACACCCGGCAGCGCCTGGTGGTCGAGCATCCTGGCGCAGCCGACCGCGAGGGCGAAGGCCGGCGATTCGAGCGGCGCTTCGCGCAGCGCTTCCCGCGCCTCCCGCGCCACACGCTCACGGCCGGCGCCGGTGAGGTGCAAGTCGCGGCGCACGTGTCCGCGCGGCCCGCGCGCTTCCTCGGCCTCCAAGAACCCTGCCGCAATCAGCGCCTCGACGCGCCGGTAGAGCGTGCTGCGCGAAGCCGGCAGCCCAATGGATTGCAGGTGCTCCAGCACGCGGAACGAGTGCACCGGGCTCGCCGCGACGGCCGCCAGGATCGGGAAGTCGTCACTCATGCCCCGACTATGGCTGCCGGCTGATCACGCTGGAATCGGGGGAAAACCCCGATCGTGCCCGCGGCGCACACGACTTTCGTCCGCCCGCCTCAGCTCGCCGGCTGGATCACGAACTGGGTTTGCGTCACCTGCGCCAGCATCCGCCCGTCGGGACCGCGCACGGTCGTCTGCCAGACCATCGTCTGGCGGCCGCGATGGAGCGGCAGGCACTCGGCCGTGACGGTGGTCCCGGTCCGGCCGGGCGCGAAGAAGTTCGTCTTCGACTCGATCGTCGTCGTTCCCTAGCCGGACCCAAGGTTCAGCGACGTCCCCACCGCGCCGAGCGTGTCGGCAAAGGCCATGAGGGCGCCGCCGTGGAGGATCCCCGGCACGGTGCAGAGCTCCTCGCGGACGGTGAGCTCGGCGTGCACAGCATCGGGCTCGGCCCGCGTGAGGCGAATGCCGAGGAGGTCGGGGAAGAACCCCGCCAGGCGTTGCTGAAGCTCGGCGGTGCGATCCATCTGTTTCTCCCGAACGGTGTATTTGCCGGCTATCGTAGCGAGCCCGCGCCGGCGCCGTGAGAGCCACATTCAGGCGGCTCGGCCGGGCCGCAGCCAGTGCGCGGCCAGCGACAACGGCACGAGCGCGGCAAAAAGCAGCCCGATGAACGCGATCCCCCAGCGCGGGCTCGCCAGGTCGATGGCCAGCGCCGAGAGCGCCGGACCAACGACGCTGCCGACTCCCTCGACCGACATCAGCGTGCCAATGATGGTGCCACGGTCGCCCTCGCCGCCCTGGTCGATCATCGTCGCCGCGACAATCGGGCCAATCCCGCCAACGCCGGCGGCGAGGATCGGCGCCAGCGCCATCGCGGCCCACTGGTTCGACGCCAGGGAGAGCGCGAAGGCGCCACTCGCCGCGAGCAGGTAGAGAGCGGCCATCTCGGCGAACCGCCTTCCCGGCCGGCTGAACCTCGCCGAGAGCCAGAGCATCCCCAGCGCGGCCGCGGCCGCAGGCGCCAGCAGAAACGTGGTTCGCAGCAGCGAAAGCCCGAGCGTGAGGCGCGTGAACGGGCCATAGACAGCGGCAAGCGAGGTAATCGCGGCGTAGTCGACAAAGACGATCACGCCGAAGAGCGCGACCTGGCGAAGCTGGCGGAAGATTGGAGCCCGTCGCTTGCGCTCGCGCTCAGCAGGGTGCTCGCCTGGATCGAATGCCCGCATTGGTTGCAGCACGAGGGGCACGGCGGCCGCGACCGCGATCGCCAGGAACGCCAGCCGCCAGTGCGCGAGGTGCGCCAGCAGCACACCGCCGGCGAAGCCCGTTCCGGTCGCGACATACCCCGCCAGCGCAAGAACCCCCGTGACCTCGCTGCGCACGCTCCGCGCCTGCGTCCGGGCGACGGTGTCGTAGATGAGCGGCCACATCGCGGCGCTCCCGATTGCCATGAACACCGAAGCCGCCAGGAACGCCCAGAGCGCGTGGACGCCCAGCAGCAACGCCACCCCCGCGCCCTGTGCCGCCACCGACAGCCGGAGCAGCAGCCGCGGTGTCGTGCGGTCGAGCACGCGGCCGGCGAGCGGGTGCACCAGGAGTTTCGTCCC